>JBAVPP010000001.1:0-2362 GCA_049693175.1 Gallionella sp.
CCTCCATCCCACCGCCCAGAGCATCGCCCTGCACTAATGCAATAGTCGTGATTGAGGAATTGAAATTATTGATTCTTGGTGAAATGGCATCGATACATTTACACCCATAACCTAATAAAGTTTTCCGATCATTGTTCACAATTAACTTTTTGAACAGCGACAACTCACCGCCAAGATTGAATACTTTGGGTGTTAGTGATGCAATTACAGAATATCGAATGGTATGCAGTTGACCTAAAGAAAAAACCATTCCGCCACAAAGCTCGATTGATTTGTGATGATGGTATATTTCTGACAGTAAGTTATCTGTAAAACATGGCACACCAACATGATCGACCAATGTCCATAGAACACCTTTATGTTCGTCAAAAGTACTCTGCACTTGGGAATATTTTGTTTCAAGCAGTAGTTTTGGATTTGAAAGCAGTTGCATATTTCCTCCGTTAAATTTTCGTTCGAAATAGAACCAATCACCACAACGGTAGTTTGAATTGAGCGTGGATTAGATAGTGAATTTTCCTAGTTTACGAGGCGAAAAATGCCACAAAGCTTCACGCGAAACTAATCATATTTTCAAAACATCCAGCCTGTGGATGAGACATAACATACTACGAAAACCGGCTTGATTTACGCATTAAATGTTTATGCAAGACGGTGTAAATTTACGGCGATACATTTAGAAATTGAAGTAACAACTGGTTATCTAGGCAGAAAATGCGGGGCGAGAAAAATATTTCCCCTAGTAAGTTAGAGAGTATTCGAGCGTGATTTTAGTAGCGAGAGTTAATCGAGTTCGGTGGCGGTGTGATTATCCCGCGCCGACTGTGAGGTTGACAAAAAATATCGAGGACACGCCCAAAGCGATTAGCACGACTTGCTCGATGGTATCGCGTAATTGGGTACGTTTATGCAAACCGGGGATGAGGTCGGCGACCGCGACATAAATCATGCTGGCAGCCGCCAATGCTAGCAACGACGGCACGATGTTTTGCATGGATTGCAAAGCGAAATACGACAATACACCGCCCAGTAATGTCGCCAGACTGGACACCAGGTTGAGCAGCAGGGCTTGTGACTTGGTATAACCGGAATGCAGTAGGATCATAAAGTCGCCGACTTCCTGCGGTATCTCATGCGCGATGATGGCCAGCGAGGTGACGATGCCCAATTGAATATCCACCAGGAATGCGGCGGCGATAATAATGCCATCGACGAAATTATGAAAGGTGTTGCCGACCATAATCATGCTGCCGCTACGCCCGTGACTATGGGCATCAGCGGGTTCATGCGCCTCGCAGTGATCGTGGTGGCAATGCCGCCAGATGAGCAATTTTTCCAGCGTGAAAAATAACAGGATGCCGATTAAAATCGTGCCGCTGACCGCCGCATAATTGTTACCCAGCTTGAAGGCTTCCGGCAAAATTTCCAAAAACACCGCGCCTAACAACGCACCGATAGCATAGCTGACCAAACCGTTGACCCAATGGGCGCGGGCGTTGAGCGCGAACAGCGCGGCGCAAGACACGCTCAATACACCGCCGACAAAACTCGTCGCAACGATCCACATCAAAACACTCATGGGGGAATACAGAAAAAGTAAGGGCGCGGATTATAGCAAAGGCGACTGATAACAATATGGGAGATGTGGGCTGAAAAAACTGTCATTCCCGCGAAGGCGATTTGCGAGTTTAGTTTTTTGGTGTGAGGCGCATTTCGCCATTGTCTTGCTCGATGCGAAATTGCTGTAACACGTTCATGCCGAGCAGCGGTTGCCCCAGATTGGGAACGATGATTGCGGGCACGTCTTTCATCAAAAAATCGCCAATTTTCAAGCGTGCAACGACTGTGGTGCAGACGCTGGATGTGCCGTTCGCGGTTTGCATAAGCACGTGATCTTGGCAGGACATGCTTGCCTCGTAAGCCAATGTGCGCGGTAGTGAGACGACGGACGCGCCGGTATCAACGACGAAGGTGAGCGGTTTGCCGTTGATCGCGCCGAGCACAAAATAGTGCCCGTTGCCTTGTTGTCTGAGTATCAACACGCGCTTGATTTTTGTGTCTGCGCCATCATCCGTATCGAGCGTGACATCGCCTTGAGCAGACCAGGTCGAAACGGCCACATCGCTGCGAGCGCAAGGCGTAGCCTGATAAATCATTTTGCCTTGCGCATCTTTGCATTTATGCACCGCTTCCGCAGCCGCCGCACCGGGTAGTAGACAGAGTAAAGTGAGGCAGAAGCCAGTCAATACTTTTTTCATCTGAATGCTCGTTTTAATGTTGGTGATTGGAGAGTAGGAAGAAACCACTGCACCGTATTTCTTCAATCCTCAATCCTCAATCCCAAATCCCAAATCCCAAATCC
>JBAVPP010000002.1:0-4720 GCA_049693175.1 Gallionella sp.
GGCGCACACAATATTGTCTGGGGCTGGGGTCGGAGCTGATGCGCGCGCGATGTTTTTCTATGTTGATGATGCTGATTCCCAGGGGGCCGGGTACGGAAATCTGCTGGTCGTCGGCGAGCGGCACGACGCGAAAAATTTTTCCGCCGCTGCGTATCACCGCTTGATCGGCGAGGTCGCCACTCCATAGCGTCAACATAAGCCATGCAACGCATCCCGCGCCCAGCAAGATGAATAGCCAGTCGCCAGGTTTCAGGTATTGCAACATCAGGGTTTGAGTTCGCGGTGGCGCACCAACACTTGTTGCTCGAATTCAAAATGGCGCGCGAGTTTTTCGGCAAGATAGACCGAGCGATGTTGTCCGCCGGTGCAGCCGATGGCGACGGTGAAATAGCTGCGATTGTCTGTGATAAAACTGGGCAGCCAACGCGCGATAAAATCGCGTATATCGCCGTACATCGCTTGAACCAAGGGCGTGTGCTCGAGAAAATCAATGACAGGCTGGTCATGTCCGGTCAATGGTTGCAAGAGCGGGTTGTAATGTGGGTTGGGCAGGCAGCGAACGTCAAAAACGAAATCGGCATCCAAAGGCAAACCGTGTTTGAAACCGAAAGATTCAAACAATAAAGTGAGCTGCGCTTTATCGACACGAATGAATTTTTTAATCCACGCGCGCAAGGCATTTGCATGGACTTCGCTGGTGTCTATGTGATGAGCGATGTCATGGATGTCGGCCAGCAACTCGCGTTCGAGTTGCACACATTCAGGCAAGGTGCGCACGCCATCACTGAGCGGATGCAAGCGGCGTGTTTCGGAAAAACGTTTCACCAGCGTGTCGCTTTGCGCATCCAAAAAAATGACATGCACATCCACGCCTTTTTCTTTGAGTTGCATCAGCAGCAAAGGCAAATGTTGCACGCTGTTCGCGCTGCGCACGTCTATGCTCACGCCTATCTTGTGGTAGCCAGCGGTATGCAAGTGATCGACCAGCGACGATAGCAATTCGGCGGGCAGATTGTCCACGCAATAAAAGCCGCTATCCTCCAGCACTTTGAGGGCGATACTTTTGCCGGAACCTGACAGTCCGCTGATTAAAAATAATTGCATATTAGCTGTTCATCATTTTGTCATGGCGCGTGACAAATTCGTCCATGGTATTAATGCCGCGTTGCTGCAAAACAAAATTGCGCGCCGCCGCCTCGACCAACACGGCAAGATTGCGACCCGCCACCACGGGAATATTCACGGTGCTGATTTTGACACCGAGGATTTCCTGATAAGTCGCGTTCAAAGGCAAGCGTTCCAATTGCGACAAATCGCCACCGGGCGGACGATGCAAATGCACGATGAGTTTCAGACTTTTTTTGCGCCGCACGGCGGTCTCGCCGAACATGGTGCGGATGTTCAATATGCCCAGCCCGCGCACTTCCAAAAAATCGCGCAGCAATTCCGGGCAGCGACCTTCCAGTGTGTCGGGTGCAATGTGATGCAGCTCCACGATGTCGTCGGCGACCAAACCATTGCCGCGCGTGATGAGTTCCAAACCCAATTCACTTTTGCCCACCGCGCTTTCGCCAGTGACCATCACGCCCACGCCGAGCACATCGAGGAATACGCCGTGGCGCGTGGTCGCATCCGCCAGTTCTTTGGCCAGATAATGACGCACCAGCCACATCAAATGCACACTGGGTTTGGGTGATGCGAATAAGGGAATATGAGAATGATTGGCGAAAGCAATCAGCTCCGCCGGGATGTCGGTCGTCCCCGCCACAATCAAACATGTTGTGCCGTGCAAAACGATTTTGGCGAATGCCGATTCGCGTTTTTCTTCGTTCAATTCGCGAAAATAATCCAGCTCTACTTCACTCAATACTTGTATCCAATTCGGATGAATTAAATTGAGATGACCGATCAATCCTTTGTTGGACGCATCCACTTCCTCACTGTCGATGATGTGATCCACGCCATCGGTTCCGGCGACCCGCGTGAGCCCCAAACGTTCTTGCTTGTCCTCGAACAACTGACGAATATTGACTTGGCTCATGCGGTGGCATTCCAATTGACGAACAACTGATGTATCGCGGCTGGATCAGTGCTGGTATTGAGTTGCTCGCGGAATTTCGGGTCGCTAAACATTTGTGCTAATTCGCCCAAAATTTGCAAATGCAAATCGGTGGCGCGATCCGGGACGAGCAACACGAAAATCATATTGACCGGCTGTCCATCCGGCGCGTCGAAGGGAATCGGATTGCCGGTGCGGACGAAAGCGGCGGTCGCGTCGCGCAATTTTGCGATGCGCCCGTGCGGAATCGCCACGCCTTGTCCCAAGCCTGTCGAACCGAGTTTTTCGCGTGCAAATAAGCTGTCGAACACGGTGCTGCGCGCAATTTGCTGGTTGTTTTCGAACAACAGTCCGACGCGCTCGAACACCCGTTTCTTGCTGGCGGATTCGTTGTCCAGCAGGATGTTGGTTGGAAGCAAAATTTTGCTGATTAGATTCATGGTGAATTTTAGTAGAACAAAAAAACGGGCGACATTGCTGCCGCCCAATATTTATTCCGCCATGGCAGAATGTTTTCCGGAGTCATCGTGACGACGGCCGGAAAGTTTTTCTTTGTGTTTGATCACTTGCCTATCCAGTCTGTCCACCAGATTGTCGATTGCCGCGTACAGATTGTCATCGTCACATTCCACGAACACATCCTTGCCGCTGATGTGTACCGTCGCCTCGGCTTTTTGTTTGAGCTTGGCGACGGACAAAATAATCTGCACATCGATCACATTGTCAAAATGACGTTTGATCTTGCCGAACTTGCCTGCCGTGTATTCACGGATGGCGGGAGTGATTTCCAAATGGTGTCCGGTGATATTCAGGTTCATGATGTGCTCCTTTTTAGAGTGATTTACGGAGATTCACCGGGAGGATATGCAACGCTTCCCGGTACTTTGCTATGGTACGCCGGGCGACGACTATGCCCTGCTGTGCCAAGATTTCTGACATGCGACTGTCGGTGAGCGGCTTGCGGGTGTCTTCCGCGCTGACCAGTTGTTTGATCAGTTCGCGTATCGCCGTGGAAGAACAACTGCCGCCGCTTTCCGTTGCCAGACCGCTGCCAAAAAAATACTTGAATTCGTAGATGCCACGCGGGGTGAGCATAAATTTTTGCGTGGTGCTGCGCGATACGGTGGATTCGTGCAATTCCAGTTCCTCGGCGATTTCTCGTAGGACTAATGGTCGCATACCTATCGCGCCGTGTTCCAGAAATTTTTCCTGACGCGCCACAATCGCCTGTGCGACACGCAAGATGGTGTCGAAGCGTTGTTGCAGATTTTTAATCAGCCATTTCGCTTCCTGCAAATGGGTGGTCAGTTGCGAGCCGTTTTTGTCGTCGCGCTGTTGCAAAATATTCGCGTAGATTTGGTTGACGCGCAGCTTGGGCATCGCCTCGTTGTTCAACCGCGCGCGCCACTTGCCGCGATATTTGTCCACCACGATGTCGGGTATCACATAGTCCGCGACCGCGTGGTCAAAAGCCGCGCCGGGCTTGGGATTGAGCGCGGCAATCAAAAGCTGCGCGGCGCGCAATTGGTCGTCGTTGCAGCGTAAAAGTTTTTTGATTTTGGCAAAATCATGCGCGGCAACCAATTCGATATGCTGACTCACCAGACGTATCGCCAACTCGCGTTGCGGCGTATCTTCCGGCAAGGCTTTGAGTTGCAGCGCGAGACATTCCGCAAGATTGCGCGCGGCGAGTCCGGGTAAGTCCAGATGTTGCAATTGCACCAGCGCGGTTTCCAAATCATCCAGCGTGATGTCGAGTTCGGCGGGTAAAAACTCGACCAGCTCGTTCAGGTCTTGGGTCAGATAACCGTTGTCGTCCAGCACGTCGATCAACAGACCGATGATTTTTCTATCATGGTTATCCAGCTGTGTGGTGGAAAGTTGGCTGTGCAAATGATTGCGTAAGCTGGCTTGCAGCGCGGCTTGTTCGGGGAAATTGTCGTCATCGTCGTCATCGCCGCGACTGGCGTGTGTGGCCGTTCCCCATTCCAGCGTGTCGCCCGCGACATCCTCGCGTTCTTCAGCCGGCGCGGCCTCGGCGGGAGTGGCACTTGCAACATTCGCCGTATCGCCGGTGAACGGAATGATGTGCGCATCTTCCACCACCTCCAGCATGGGATTTTCTTCCAACATTTTGGAGACTTCTTGCTGCATGTCCTGCGTGGATAATTGCAGCAAGCGTATGGCTTGTTGTAGCTGGGGAGTCAGCGTTAACTGCTGAGATAAACGAAGTTGGAGTGATGCTTTCATTAACTGATTTATTTTCAGGGAGACCTTCGAGTCATAGCTTGAAGTGTTCGCCCAGATATACTTTCCTCACGCCCTCATTATAGATGATTTCATCGGGCTTGCCTTCTGCCATCACCGCACCCGCGTTGATGATATAAGCGCGGTCACAAATGCCCAGTGTCTCGCGCACATTATGATCGGTAATCAACACGCCGATGTCGCGCTGTTTAAGAAAACGAATAATTTTCTGAATGTCGAGAACCGCGATGGGATCGACCCCCGCGAACGGCTCGTCGAGCAGAATGAAACGCGGATTGGTCGCCAAAGCTCTGGCGATTTCGACCCGCCTGCGCTCGCCGCCGGACAAGCTGATAGCCGGATTATCGCGGATATGGGTGATGTGCAAATCTTCCAATAAACCTTCCAAACGGG
>JBAVPP010000003.1:0-2944 GCA_049693175.1 Gallionella sp.
CCTTTTTATGTTGTTCGACTAATTCTTGTATGGCATGGAGGCGAGCTTGCGCGACAGCGGCGGAAATTGCAGCGGGGGACTCGCATTGTTTGGCGATTTTGCCGGCATCGACGGCGCGCGCTAATGCCAACAATAGCGATAAATATTCGGCTTGCGGATAGACATCGTTTTCATGTCCGGTGCGACCGCGCGCATCGGCGGCGCAGGCTTGCAAAATCTGCGCGAAGCGTTCCGGTCTGCGCCAGGCATCGGTGGATTGGAATAGTTTAATGATGGTATCGGCGCGCAGAAGTTTGGCGCGATGAATGTCGCTGTGAAAACGCGTGGTGAGATGCGCTAGGTCGCGGCATTCGGCGGGCACGCGCAGCCGTTCGCACAAGGCGTTCACCAACGCGATGCCGCGTATTTCGTGACCGATGTGACGCGGCAAAATATCCGGCGGCGTGTTGCCTTTGCCCAAGTCATGGCACAGTGCGGCGAAGCGCGCGGCGAGCGGGTAATCATGGCGCGCCGCGTCGTCAATTACCATCATCACATGAATGCCGCAATCTATTTCGGGGTGATGTAAAGGCGGTTGAGGCACGCCGAACAAGGCATCCAGCTCCGGCAATATTTTTTGCAATGCGCCGCAGTCGCGCAGCGTGGTGAAAAAATGCGAGGGATTTTTTTCCATCAGACCTCGCGCCAATTCCTGCCATACGCGTTCCGCGACCAGCGCGTCCACTTCGCCGTTGCTCACCATGTCGCGCATCAATTTTAGTGTTTCCGGCGCGATGGAAAAGCCGAAGCGCGCGGCGAAACGCGCACCGCGCAAAACGCGCACCGGGTCTTCGCTGAACGCGCCGCTGACATGGCGCAAAATGCCCGCGCGCAAATCTTGCTGGCCGTGATATGGGTCGATTAAGGTGCCGTCTGTCGCACGGGCAATGGCGTTGATGGTGAAGTCGCGGCGTGACAAATCTTGCTCCAGTGTCACATCGGGCGCGGCGTACACGGCGAAGCCCTGATAGCCCCGCGCGGTCTTGCGCTCGGTGCGCGCCAGCGCGTATTCCTCATGCGTTTGCGGATGCAAAAAAACAGGGAAATCTTTGCCCACCGGCAAATATCCTTGCGCCACCATCGCTTCGGGCGTGCTACCCACCACCACCCAATCGTGGTCGTGAACTTCCAGCCCCAATAAAGCGTCACGGACTGCACCACCGACACAATAAATTTGCGGATTATTTTTCATCGGGTATTGCTTGTTGGTTCTCGGGTGTTTTGCCCGCGATGATACCCATGCGCGTTTTCAATGAGCGCACCGGTGTTCCAAATTGTATGGCGTAATACATGGTGTTGCTCATCACCTTTTTCACATAATCGCGCGTTTCATCGAACGGGATAGTCTCGGCATAAATCGCGCCTTCGAGGGCTTGCTCGCCGCGCCATTTTCTGGCGCGTCCCGGACCGGCATTGTAAGCTGCCGATGCCAGAACAGGGCTATCGTCGAATGAGGATAAAACGTTTTTCATGTAGTACGTGCCCAGTCTCAGATTGGTGTCGAGCTGATGGATGAGATTGTCGCGATAACTTTTTAAGCCGAGTTTTTTGGCTATCCAGCGCGCGGTGCTGGGCATGATTTGCATTAATCCCGCCGCCCCCACATTCGACTTCGCGCTGGTCGCGAAGCGGCTTTCCTGGCGCATCAAACCATAAACCCATGCCTCATCCAAACCGTTTTCTCGTATGTGCGCTTGCAGCACATCCCGATACGGTGCGAGATAACGCAAGCTGAAATCATGCGTGTTAACTGTTTTGTCAGCCGCGCCGATCGCACGGTCATACATTTCGTTGCGCCTAGCGATTTCTGCGGCAGTGAGTAATTCCTGATCATTAAAATTGCGTAACGCCCAAATCCATTCTTGCAATGCCTCGGCGCGCAAATCCATGCGATACAAAGCGATGGTGCGTTGTATGCCGGGCAGTGCGGTGACTTCAGCCAAATCTTGAGCCGAAGGTTTGAATGTGGTCGAAGCATTGTCCGTTGGATTTGTCCCGACTAACTCATCCCCCGCTAATTGTCCGTAGAAACTGAATTCGGTCGTGAGCGGAGTAAATAATTTTATCGCTTCGGCAGACTGTCCCAGAGCCTGCAAAGCGCGCGCCTTCCAGTATCGCCAAGCGGCATCGCGACGTTGCACTTCACTCATTGCATTGATACTAATTAAAACCTCATTCCAGTTTTTTGCACGCAACGCGGCGCGGGTGCGCCATGCCAATTGCTGCTCATTAAGCAACTCGGTAGTCGCGGCTTTTTTGTACCATTGCAAGGCTCTGGGGTCGAGCACGCGTGCGGCTTCGTAGCCTAGCGCGCCATAAAAATAATGCTGTTCAGATGGCGGAAAATTTGCAGCGATTTTGTTCCATTGCGCAACGGCCAGGTCGGGTGATTGTTTGGATAAGCGTTGCAATGCAAACAGGGCGACAGCGCGTTGCCCTTCGTTGGCTTGGTCGAGTTTGATCTTGTCCAGATAACGGTCGGCATCGGTCGCAGCATGAGTCAGAGACTCTATCGGGAACTGATGCGTGCCAGTTAATTTTTCCGCAAGTTGTTTGGCCAGTGAGACATTGCTCGCTTCCAACGCCAGACGAAAACGTAACCACACATCAGACTCCGTCAAAACGTTCGCTTCAAATGCGGCGGAAAAAATGGTTGCGCAACTTTCCGGCTGCCCCTTGCCGGTGAGCCATAACTCCTTTACTTCGCCGAGTGAATCGGCTAAATGTGACTGATGGCGCGCTTGCAAAGCATAGCAAGTTAGCTCGGCATCTTCTTTTATCAGGCGCGGGTATTCGCTGTTGAACAAATCCCATTGTTGTTTGTTACCCAAAGTCTTGAGCCATTCGCCGCGTAACTTGTCTATCATCGGCGTGTCCTCCGGTCGATCAAGAAATGCTTTAATCG
>JBAVPP010000004.1:0-1914 GCA_049693175.1 Gallionella sp.
TTGAACTGGTCTATACCTGGAATCGCAGCTTCATTAAACATGTCAAATTTAATCGCGCTTGGCTGGATGCGCGCGTGAAGGAAGCCGATGCCACACCTCACTGACCTGACCGGATTGCTAGGCATCGCCAGCGTCGTCACGGCGTTGGCATCACGTCTGCCGCGTGTTGCAGCGTTGCCAAAAAAACAGTCCGCGATATTCTTAACGGCGGTGTTTGCGCTGCTTCTTATTTCATTTGGCGATATGCCGTCGGCGGCTTATGCGCGCGGCATGGTGGGCGATTTAAGCATCACCAGCGTGGTGCTGGCGTGGTTCGCCATATTGCAACTTTACCGCGCCGCACCCGCACCGTCGCATCATCGGCACTTGCTGATTTTACTTGCCGCCGTCGCCGTGATTTTTTATCCCATGACTTTGGGCATGAGCTTGTATGACCCGTATCGCCTGGGTTACAGCGATGCCCCATTCGTCACTGTCGTGCTACTCATCGCCGCGTTGGCGTGGTATAAAAAATCATACTTGATCGCGCTCTGTCTCGCGCTCGCCGTCATCGCTTGGTCTATGGGCTGGTATGAATCGACCAACCTATGGGATTACTTGCTCGACCCGCTGGTGGGCGTTTACGCGCTAGTACTGCTGATGCACCAAGGCTTGGGAAAGTCTTAGTTCAACACCGCCAACGCCGCGTCGTAATTGGGCTCGTGGGTGATGTCAGCTACCAGTTCCGCGTGAATAATCTTATCGTGTTCATCCAGCACCAGCACTGCTCTGGCGGTCACACCGGCGAGCGCGGTATCGGCGATTTTCACACCGTAGTTGCGCATGAAATCACGACCGCGCATCAACGATAAGGTCACCACATTTTCCAATCCTTCCGCGACACAAAAACGGCTCATCGCGAAGGGCAAGTCGGCGGAAATGACCAGCACCACGGTGTTGGCTAACTTGCTCGCGGATTCGTTGAATTTACGTGTGGAGGTGGCGCACACGGCAGTGTCCAAGCTGGGCACGATGTTCAGCACTTTGCGCTTGCCCGCAAAACTTTGCAGCGACACATCTTTCAGGTCTTTATCCACCAGCGCGAACGCCGGCGCGGTTTGACCGACTTCAGGAAATTTGCCAAATAAAGTCACAGGTGCGCCGCCGAGGGTGGTGCCGGTTGTGTTACTGATGTCTTTGGACATGATGGTCTCCTTGTGTATCCGTCATTCACGCGCAGGCGGGAATGACAACGTGGTGTTAAATGTAACTTTCTATCGGCAGACAGGCGCAAATCAAATTCTTGTCGCCGTACACATTATCCACTCTTGCGACGCTGGGCCAGAATTTATTATCGCGCACATATTGCAAAGGATAGGCGGCTTGCTCGCGGGTGTAAGGACGATTCCACTCATTGGCACAAACGGTTTTCGCGGTATGCGGCGCGTGTTTGAGCAGATTATTTTTCTTGTCCACTTTGCCGTTCAACACGTCGGCAATCTCGTAGCGTATCGCTATCATCGCCGCGCAGAATCTATCCAGCTCGGCTTTGGATTCGCTCTCGGTCGGTTCGACCATTAGCGTATCGACTACCGGGAACGAAGTGGTGGGCGCGTGGAAGCCATAATCCATCAGGCGTTTTGCGATGTCGGCAACTTCCACGCCATCTTTTTTCCATTCACGGCAATCCAAAATCATCTCGTGCGCGCAACGACCATTGCTACCGCTGTACAAAGTCGCGTAATGATTTTTGAGCGACTCTTTGATGTAGTTCGCGTTCAAAATCGCCATGCGCGTCGCTTCGCGCAAGCCGTCGCCACCCAGCATTTTGATGTAGCCATACGAGATGAGCAGAATCAGCGCGCTGCCATACGGCGCGGCGGAAACTGCGTGTATGCCTTGCGCGCCGCCGGTTTTAACGACGGGATGCGACGG
>JBAVPP010000005.1:0-6264 GCA_049693175.1 Gallionella sp.
AAGTGCGGCGGCGGCTCACTTCGCGGACGATGCCGTCGGAGCTGGCCACGAGTGTGCTGAGAGGTTCGGCTGATTGATTCATATTTTTTACCACCATGCAAAAAGGCTCGCTAAGATTTAGCAAGCCTTTTGTATTTCACCACAGAAGTTCTATGGGAACGTGCGCATACGCCACACTAAATTTGGTGGCCCGAGGCGGAATCGAACCACCGACACAAGGATTTTCAATCCTCTGCTCTACCGACTGAGCTATCAGGCCATTTTATACACTCACGAGCGATGCAGCTGCTTCGCGAAGCCGCGCATTATACCGATAAGCTGGCAAATGACAAACGGAGTTTTAGTTTTGTTCGCCTCATGTACGGTTAGGACAAATCGCCACAATCGCATACAATTTTCGGCTGTTCGTACACATCAATTCAAGGAATGCTTTATGTCCACGCTGTCCGGTCGTGATTACCGCACTTTGATACTTGCCGCATTGGGCGGTGCGCTGGAGTTTTACGACTTCATTATTTTTGTTTTTTTCGCCGTGGTCATAGGCAAGTTATTTTTTCCCGCCGCTATGCCGGATTGGCTGCGCCAAGTGCAGACCTTTGGCATCTTCGCGGCGGGCTATCTGGCGCGTCCGCTGGGTGGCATTGTGATGGCGCACTTCGGCGATTTGCTGGGACGCAAACGCATGTTCATGTTGAGCATCTTGCTGATGTCGCTACCGACTTTTGCCAT
Organism: Gallionella sp.; assembly: GCA_049693175.1. GTDB lineage: Bacteria > Pseudomonadota > Gammaproteobacteria > Burkholderiales > Gallionellaceae > Gallionella. The sequence continues at coordinate 730 of JBAVPP010000005.1, forward strand.
TGGCTTTTTGCCGACTTATGCCGGCATCGGCATCTGGGCTCCGATATTTTTATTGTTGTTGCGCGTGATGCAAGGCGCGGCCATCGGCGGCGAAGTGCCGGGCGCGTGGGTGTTCGTCACCGAGCATGTGAACGCGCGCCACGTCGGCTTCGCCTGCGGCACATTGACCGCCGGATTGACGGGCGGCATTTTGCTTGGCTCGCTGGTGGCGACGGCGGTGAACCATGCTTACAGTCCCGCTGAATTGTTAAGCGAAGGCTGGCGTGTGCCTTTTGTCATCGGCGGCGTGTTTGGTTTTGTCTCGGTGTGGTTGCGCCAGTGGTTGCAAGAAACGCCGGTGTTCCAAGAGATGCAGGCGCGCAAAGCCTTGGCGGAAGAAATGCCGCTCAAGCAAGTGATACGCGACCACAAACCTTCCATCGTGCTGACCATGTTGCTGACCTGGTTGTTGTCCGCCGCCGTGGTGGTGATGATATTGATGACCCCGACGCTGGTGCAAAAACTGTTTGCCGTTCCCGCCACCACCGCCTTGCAAGCCAATAGCATCGCGACTTTATGCTTGACGCTGGGCTGCATGATATTCGGCGCGTGGTCGGATCGCTACGGTTCGGGGCGCGTGTTGCTGATAGGTTGTTTGATGCTGGCAATCACCTCGGTGGTGTTCTACAAACAAATGGCGGTCGCGCCGCAACATATTTATCCGCTGTACGCGCTGTGCGGATTTTTTGTCGGCGTGATTGGTCTCGTGCCCAGCATCGCGGTGCGCATGTTTCCGGCTGAAGTGCGCTTCTCCGGTTTATCGTTTTCCTACAATGTCGCGTATGCCGTGTTCGGCGGGCTGACACCGGTGGTCGTGAGTATGCTGGTGACGGTCAACCAAATGGCTCCCGCCTATTACGTTGCCGCGCTGTGCGGTTTGGGCATGTTGATAGGCTTGGTGTTGTGGCAGATCGAACGCAACAATCCGTGGGAGTAATACGGGTGTCTATGCATTTTATGAGACAATGCCCGCCACAAAAAATGCGCACGGAATTTTTGATGCGCGCTCAATTCGAATAGAACAGCACAACAGAACGCAGGATAGAACGTGTTTTTAGATACCTTCAAAAAATTACTCGCCGACGATATGGCGGCGGTGGATCAAGTCATTCGCACGCGCTTGCGTTCGGAAGTCGTGCTGGTCAATCAGATCGGCGAATACATTATCGGCGGTGGCGGCAAGCGGCTGCGTCCCGCGCTGGTGGTGTTATCAGCTCATGCGTTTGGCTATCAAGGCAAGTTCCATCACGATTTGGCGGCGGTGGTGGAGTTCATCCATACCGCGACGCTGCTGCATGACGACGTGGTCGATGAATCCGAATTGCGTAGAGGCAAAGCTACCGCCAGCGCGATGTTCGGCAATGCCGCCAGCGTGTTGGTCGGTGATTTTTTATATTCACGCGCGTTTCAAATGATGGTGGAAGTTGGCGAAATGAGCGTGATGCAAACGCTCGCCGATGCGACCAATTTGATTGCCGAAGGCGAAGTGTTGCAATTGTTAAATTGCCACGATGCCGATGTCGATACCGCCAATTACATGCGCGTTATTCATTGCAAAACCGCGAAATTATTTGAAGCCGCAATGCGTCTCGGCGCGATCCTCGGCAAGGCATCGGCCGCTGAACAAGAAGCCGCCGCGAAATACGGGATGCATCTGGGTACGGCGTTCCAATTGGTCGATGATGTGTTGGATTATTCCGCCAATGAAGCGCAGACCGGCAAACATCTGGGCGACGATCTCGCCGAAGGCAAACCCACACTGCCGCTGATTTACGCCATGCAACACGGCACAGCCGAACAAGCTGCCGTGGTGCGCAGCGCGATTGAAAATGGCGACGTGGAAAAATTCAGTGCGGTGCTGGAAATCATCCACGCCACCGGCGCGTTGAACTACACCAGAGAAGTTGCCATGCGCGAAACCGCAGCCGCTTGCGAAGCATTAGCTGGCTTGCCCGACTCCGTACACAAACAATGCCTGCTTGACTTGGCACACTTCGCCGCGACGCGGGAATTCTAGTCAGTTAAACGAAAAGAACGCAATGACCAATGTTGTCGTTGTCATCGGTGCGGGTTCAATCGGTCAGGCGATTGCACGACGAGTCAGCGTAGGCAAGCACGTTCTGCTCGCTGATCTGCGCCAAGATAATGTTGATGCTGCTGCGACAGTTCTCAGCGATGCGGGGTTCGAGGTGAGCACCGCTATCGTTGACGTATCCTCGCGTACATCGGTTCACGCGCTTGTTGAGGCAGCGGTAGCAATCGGTGACATCGTTGGTGTTATTCACGCCGCCGGAGTCTCACCCACGCAGGCATCGCCGCCCACAATCCTAAAAGTCGATTTGTATGGTACCGCGCTCGTGCTCGAAGAGTTTGGCAATGTTATCGCACGCGGAGGAGCGGGTGTCGTTATCTCATCGCAATCGGGGCACCGCCTTCCTGCGCTAACGTCTGAGCAAAACAAGGCACTGGCAATTACGCCAGCCGACGAGTTGCTCACTCTTCCGATGCTCCAGCCGAATCAAGTGACGGACTCACTCCTTGCCTACCAACTTTCCAAGCGCGGGAACTCGCTGCGGGTGATGGCTGAGGCAGTGCGGTGGGGCAAGCGCGGCGCGCGGGTCAATACGATTAGTCCGGGCATTATCTTCACGCCTCTTGCCAAGGACGAACTGGCAGGTCCGCGCGGCGCGGGGTACCGCCGCATGATAGAGCTGTCTGCGGCCGGGCGCGGTGGCACACCAGATGAAGTAGGTGCGGTTGGTGCACTTCTGATGGGGCCGGATGGCACGTTCATCACCGGCAGCGATTTCCTCATGGACGGCGGAGTCACGGCAGCCTACTGGTACGGCGAACTTGCGCCGAAGTGATTAAAGGCTTGCGCTCAGAGCAGGGCAACTAGCCTAGCCGGGAAGAAGCACGGCGGAATCGGTGAGAGCGTCCCGGTCCATCCCGGCTACTTTATGTTGTAGGCGCGATAATCAGCAGCACCCGATATGGACCGTGCGCGCCCAGGGTTACGGTTTGTTCGATGTCGGCGGTGCGCGACGGGCCGGAGATAAAATTCACCGCGCGCGGTGGTAGTCCGACTTCTTTGCGCATCAATTCCCAGGCATCTTCCATGGTCGCGACGATGCGTTTTGGATCGACAATCGCCACATGTGTTTCCGGTAGCAAACTGGTGGTCGCGGCTGTGTTTGCGCTGCCTAACATCATCAACGTTCCGGTCTCGGCGATGGCACAAAACGCGCTGGTCACGCCTACTGCGTCGTCGTTTGTCGCGGGTCGAGAGGGAATTTCCAAACCTGCTGCAAGCCACGGTAAATCTGCCAATTCAGGCCAACACACACCATTCATAGGTAGCGATTTTTCGCGCAAATAATTCGCCAAAAGTTGCGGTACGTTTTCTCTATTGTCGGTTTCCAGCACATCGCTGGAAAGTTTCAGTGCGCGTGCTTTGAAGTGCGCGACCAAGTCGTCAGGCAGGTTCGGACGCGGGCCGCGCGGGTGTTGCGCGAGATATAGTGCAATCACTTCGGCGGCATTCGCATTCGGCGTTTGCGCCTTGCGTATTTTGTTCAAAATATTTTCACGCGCACTCATTTGCTTTTCTCCTGACGATACAACTCGCGGAATGTCTTGCCCGCTGGTGCGGGAAAATCGCGTCCGTTCGTCCAGCCGCTTGCACCCGGCAAACTGTGCAGCAACTTTTCTTTACCGCCCAAAATAGCCATGAATTTCACGCCAACTTTAGTGGCGAACGCATACACGTTTGGATGCAATGCCAGCCACGCCCATGCCTTGAGCGCGTAGGTTTCCTGACGTGATTTCATGCCGCGTTGCATTTGTTTTTCGCGCAACTTACGCAGCAAATCGGGCAGCGGAATTTTCACCGGACAGACCGCCGCACACGCGCCGCAAAAGGTCGAAGCGTTGGGTAAATCCGGTGATTTTTCCAGTCCTGATAACAGTGGCGTGAGTATCGAGCCCATCGGCCCGGGATACACCCAACCATAAGCATGACCGCCGATATTTTGATACACCGGACAATGGTTCATGCACGCGCCGCAGCGTATGCAGCGCAACATGTCTTGCATCTCGCCGCCGAGCAAACTGCTGCGATTGTTATCCAGCAAAATGATGTGAAAATGTTCAGGGCCGTCGGTGTCAGTATCCGATTTTTTGCCGGTCAACATCGATACGTAGTTGGTGATGGATTGTCCGGTGGCGGAGCGCGGCAACAGTCGCAATAACGTCGTCACATCTTCCAATGTCGGTACGACTTTTTCGATGCCGGTGATGGCGACATGCACGCGCGGCAAGGTGGTCACCAAACGACCATTGCCTTCGTTGGTGACGATCAAAGCCGAACCGGTTTCGGCGATTAAAAAATTCGCGCCGGAAATGCCCATGTCGGCATGCAAAAATGCCGGACGCAAAATTTCACGCGCTTCGCGGCACAGCTCGGCGATGTCGGTCTTACGCGGTAAGCTGTGTTTTTCCGCGAACAAATCGGAGATTTCTTCTTTGTTTTTATGTACCACCGGCGCGACGATATGCGACGGTGCTTCCTTGGCGAGTTGCAAAATATATTCGCCCAAATCGGTTTCCATCACCGTGATTCCGGCGGCTTCCAGTGCGTCATTCAACCCGCATTCTTCGCTGACCATAGACTTGGATTTCGCGGCGGTCTTGACGTTGTGCAGCGTGGCGATTTCGGTGACGATACGGTTCACGTCCTCGCCCGTTTCTGCCCAATGCACCACCGCGCCGCGCGCCGTCGCCTGTTGCTCAAATTGCAGCAACCAATGTTCCAGATTGTTCAACACGCGGTTGCGTATTGCGGCAGCCGTATTGCGCGTTTCGGGAAAATCCGCAATCTCGCTAATGACCGCCGAGCGTCCTTCGACGAAGCGCGATTGCAAGCGCGACAACGCGCCTTGCAATTTCACATCCGCGAGTTTGATGGTGACTTGGCTTTTGAATTGGCGCGCGTTATTTTGCATCATTCCTCCGTGTCGGCGAGAATTTGCGCGATGTGCAACACGCGAGTTTTGTGGTCACCGTTGCGGCGTAAACGGCCTTCGATATTCAGCAAACAACCCAAGTCACCGCCGACGATAGTGCCGCAATTTGTCTTGGCGATATGCGCGCATTTATTGTCCGCCATGCGCGTGGAAAGCTCGCCATACTTGATCGAGAAAGTGCCGCCAAACCCACAGCAGGTAGTCGATTCCACCATTTCCTTGATAGCGACATTGGGCATAGTGGCGAGCAGCGCGCGCGGTTGTTTATACACATCAAGCTCGCGCAACCCGGAACAGGAATCGTGATAAGTCAGCGTGCCTTGAAATTTCCCCGGCACGCTTTTGAGTTGCACAATGGTGTGCAAAAAATCGGTGAGTTCAAATGTGCGGCTCGCCAGCGCAGTGAATTTCGCCAGCAATTTTGCATCGTCTTTGAATAAATCGGGATAGTGTTTAACCGTCATGCCCGCGC
>JBAVPP010000006.1:0-10249 GCA_049693175.1 Gallionella sp.
GCACCACATCGACAACTTGTTTGCTCATGAGTTCATTTTCCGGCGTACTCACTTCTTGCAGCAAACTGGCTTCCTCAAACGACTCCGAGTCTTCCGCATCGAACGGCGTGCTGGTGGGAGGCCGACGCTTGTTTGACATCAAGTGATTCTTCGCCGTATTGATGCCGATACGATACAGCCAAGTATAAAAAGCACTCTCTCCGCGAAACCCCGGCAAAGCTCTATAAGCCTTGATAAAAGCATCTTGGGTCACATCTTCCGCCTCGCCCGGGTCGCGCACAAAACGAGAAATCAGCCGCCCCAAGCGACGCTGGTACTTGGACACCAGCAGGTCAAAGGCGTGCTTATCCCCACGCTGGACGCGCTCCACCAACTGCTGATCGACTTCCCGGTCTGCCATCCCTGAATTTCCAAATATAGTTATTTTGTCCGAAATAATCTTGCTACAAATAACAAGTTCCCTGACATCTTGTCCGTCAAAATTATTCCTAGCTCACAAGACCACGCAATTGCAAATTAGTTCCTGAGAGCCTATAAGTTTTTATCGTCAAACAAAAATCCTGTTTATCTGCTGTCATAGCGGAGGGATTTTTTGTAGGTGGTCAGACATTTTCAAACTGTCAAATCTAACATATGCTTCCGACTCCGCAACTGGCTTCACCAACATATCCACACTCGCCTTGCTCGTTTGAGTTGCCGTGACCGAAGGCGCAACAGAACCGCTCCCGCTTATTATCCCATAGTTGTACATCAACAGAACACCTAAGGCGGATAATGCAATCCCTACTCCGGCTCCCTTAAATAGCCAGGCAAAATTATTGCCCCGCGAAGATTGTTCATCGGGAATATGGAACTGATGGTGCGATGAATCATCATCCTGGAATGAAACGGAGTGCGCGACATCATATTGCGCCTCTTGCTGTGTCGTTAGTAATTCTTCGTATGCAAACGGATTGTAGCCGTGACCGCTTACCGAATTTTCTTTTGCTCGCTCAACCGTGGATCGGGAGTTATCCTCTGCAATTTTCAATACGGCGGCATGATGCGTATCCGCCAACTCTTGCGCCAAATGTACGGCATCGATCTCACTTTGAATTCGCGCCTGCATCGCGGCAGCCGCTTCATCTATCGCCGACAAACGATGCTGCACATGAGTTCGCAATTCTAACTCTTGCTGCTGCTGGACACGTTCGCGTTCGGTCAATTCTTCTTCCATGTGCTTTCGTTGTTCGGCTTCCTGTTTGGCAATTTCAGCGAGTTCCGCGCGTTGCATCGCCGCTACCCGCGCCGCCTCTTCACTTGCTAGGCGATCTCGCTCAAATTCATGCGCCTTTTCGACTTCGGTACGCCGCGCTTGTTGCGACTCATCGGCAGCTTGATGCGTCAATGCAAGTTCATGTGCCAGATGCACTGCCTCAATCTCACTTTGAATTCGCGCCTGCATCGCACTGGTTGCCTCGCCGATTGCAGATAAACGATGCAGCAAGCGCGTATGCAATTCACGTTCTTGCGTCGCTTGCACTTGCTCACGCTCCGCTAATTCCAACTCTGCTTGCTTCCTTTGCTCGGCTTCAAGTTTGGCCTGCTCGGCAAGTTCGGCGCGATGAATCGCCGCCAATCTGGCCGCTTCTTCACTGGCTAAACGGGCATGTTCTAATTCCTGAGATTTCGCCTCTTCTAGCATCCTCTTCTGATGAGACTCATCGGCAAGTTGCGCCAAATGCGACACCGCAGCTTGATGCTTGGCAGCCAATTCTTGTGCCAAGTGAGTCGCCTCAATCTCACTCTGGATACGCACTTGCATCGCCGACGTTGCCTCACCAATGCCCGCTAGGCGATGCTTGATTTGTGTTTGCAACTCTAACTCATGCTTCAGTTGCAGTCGTTCACGCTCAGCCAGTTCCTCTTCATCGCGCTTGCGCTGCTCTGCTTCAAATTTGACTTGTTCGGCCAATTCGGCACGACGACTCACCGCCAATCTTGCCGCCTCTTCACTCGCCAGATGTGCGCGCTCCAACTCGTGAACTTTCTCTTCTTCCATGCGGCGCATTTGCTGGCTGCGTTCAATGCGCGCCAATGCCGCGTTACACGCAGCCTCTGCATCTTCAAGCTGTTTACGGGAAGTGACGACCGCAAGAGCTTCCAGTCGTATTTTTTCCTCTTGCATCTTGAGTGCCTTTTCAGCCGCAGCCACATTAAGTTGGCTGAGTTTGACCGCTCTCAACCTGGCCGAATCCAAGGCCTGAGCCGCAGCCAATTCTTGTTGGGCTTGCTCGCGTTGCAAAGCATCAAAATCAAATACAGCGTACTTTTGCGTTGCAACATGCACATCCACAATCGGCTCGTGTTGCACCTCCTCAAGCTTTACATCCACCTCTGCAATAACCGGCGTGTTATCCAATTCCGGTATCTCCCCAAGTGCGTCTTCATCCAGCGCACGCGCTTCTTCATTTGCTTGCAGGTCGGAGACTCGATCGGTCAATATCGGCAATATTCTATGGACGATACCGGTAGTCACCATGTCGTGTGGCGGCGAATGACCCGCCATGGGAGCGTGCGTTTCTAATTTCATACCGGAATACTCATAAATCAAACCATCCTTAATAGCCAATCCGGATTTTTCATTAATCACGTAGCGCAAATATTCCAGCAACAATTGATTCCAACTCTGGTCATTTGCCTCAAGGGTCGCCAACAGTTTTTTTACTTCAATGGCAGGCCATTCGGGATCAAACGACACCAGCATGGCCTCCGGATAAAGCTTTAATTTGTCACCCAGTTGCGCCGCATTTGCACGAATTTCTTGCAACATCAACGCGATGTCATGGTCAGTCTCGCTGTCAGCCGTCAAATCACCATAGACTTCGGGATGACTCTGGGTAAATTCGACAAATTTATTCAGCAGATAAAAAAATTCATTTTTATTCTCGTCGACGGTGTCGCCCAACTTGAATGGATAAGCGGACAATTTAATCCAGTGATAATCAAATTTTGCATCGAAATATTTTGTGACACCAACGAATCCACTCCGCGCATGAGCTTTTTCCTTGCAATCGCCCAGCACCTTTTTTTCCTCGCTGGGAATCGTTAATTCCCTGCCGTCCAGCACTTGGGGTTTGATTAAAACGAATTCCGGAAATGACGCATACAACTTGCCGGAAGGATCCGGAGTTCGGTAATAAGCATTGAATAATTGCAGCGCAAATTGCGCGTTATACTCAACATCAAAAACTGAATGGCTGTTTGCCACATTCGCACGCATCATAGAAGAGTATTCCTTACGACCCATTCATTCACATTACATGAACACCGTTTGCTTACCCCGGTGAGAGAATATCATCAAGGTATGCTAAAAATAAAATTTGTCATCCCTTTCAACCGGGTATTCTAACTGTTGAGCCCCCAAAAAAACCATCTTTGAAAATGCCTCTCAATGCTGACCGTACATTTGCTATAGTTGCCATCCGCGAGTTTAACCATCAAATAAATTGCTAGTATTCGACACGCTTATCATCGGTAGCGGTTTGGCCGGACTCTCGTCCGCGCTCAAACTCGCCGAACATCAAAAAGTCGGTATCATCACCAAAAAGTCTTTGCTTGATGGCGCAAGTAGCTGGGCGCAAGGCGGGATCGCTGCGGTGCTATCAAGCGAAGACACCATTGAGACTCACATGCGGGATACCTTGGTGGCAGGCGCGGGTTTATGCGATGAAGCCACCACCCAATATGTGGTCGATCATGGCAAAAGTTCGATAGACTGGTTGGTCAAACAAGGCGTGCCCTTCACCAAAGATGCCTCGACCGACTCCGGCTATCATCTGACCCGTGAGGGCGGACACAGCCAACGCCGTATTATTCACGCGGCGGATCATACCGGGTTGGCCGTGCAAGAAACACTCGCCCAACAAGTGCTTAAACACAAAAACATCACGGTGTTGGAAAAGTATATTTCTGTTGATCTCATCACTGGAAAAAAACTGGGCTTGAATGATAATCGCTGTCATGGCGTCTACGCGCTCAATAGCCTCAGCGATGAAGTCATCACCATCTCCGCGCAAAATATCATTCTCGCCACGGGTGGTACAGGCAAGGTCTATATGTACACCACCAATCCAGACACCGCGACAGGCGATGGAATTGCGATGGCGTGGCGCGCAGGCTGCCGTGTTGCCAACATGGAATTCATTCAATTTCATCCCACCTGTTTATATCATCCGCACGCCAAATCTTTTTTAATCAGCGAAGCCGTGCGTGGCGAAGGCGGCATACTCAAACTTCCCGATGGCACACGCTTTATGCCCGGTCACGATAAGCGCGCCGAACTTGCGCCGCGCGATGTGGTGGCGCGTGCCATCGATTTCGAGATGAAAAAACGCGGCTTGGATTGTGTCTATCTGGACATATCGCACCAGTCGGTGGAGTTTTTGCAAGAGCATTTCCCGACCATTTATGCGCGCTGTTTGTCGCTGGGCATCAATATCAGCAAAGAGCCGATTCCGGTCGTCCCCGCCGCGCACTACACCTGCGGAGGCGTAATGACAGACTTGCGCGCAAGAACGGACATCGAGAATCTTTATGCGGTAGGTGAAACCGCCTACAGCGGATTGCACGGCGCGAACCGACTCGCCAGCAACTCGTTGCTCGAATGCTTGGTGTTTGCCGATGCCGCGACTCAAGACATTCTAGGTAAACCCAAACACAAAATGCAGCACTTACCGGCATGGGATGAAAGTCGCGTGACGGACGCGGATGAACAAATCGTCATCTCACACAATTGGGCGGAATTACGTCACTTCATGTGGGATTATGTGGGCATCGTGCGCACCGACAAACGCTTGGAACGCGCCCAACATCGCATTCAGTTGCTACAAGATGAGATACAGGAGTACTACGCGAATTTCCATATCAGTTCGGATTTACTGGAACTGCGCAATCTAGTCACTAATGCGGAGCTGATTGTGCGTAGCGCGCTCACCCGCAAAGAAAGTCGCGGCTTGCATTTCAGCAAAGACCATCCCGACACACTGGCTCAATCGGGACCGACTATCCTCATCCCGGATACGCCGTATTAAGACAATTTCAGCACCATGCGCAATTGGCGAAATTCGTCCGCACTCATCGCATCACAAAAAATCAGCTCAACATGACGCTTGTTGGGTCGCGTGGATTTTGCACTCAACAATACAAAATAAGGCGTGACCACAGTTTGCGGCGACACCACGCCTTGCCATTTAACCTCGTTCCCGTCAAAGAAACTGATTTGGTTTTTTTCCAAAGAAAAGTTGGGATGATTCGAGTCGCGCAGTCGCTTTAAGGTCGTCGTAAAATAGTACGCGAAACTAATGATGACGGCGGCTAACAAAAGCAGCTCCGCCGCCCTCGGCAGGTTGGTCAACCACACGACAAACAACGCCAGAAGGTGCAACGAAAGCAAACTCGCCACCCACAGATTGGAGAACTTCAGATGGCAACGAATCGACATCTTCCCAGCTTCGAGCCATCCCTAGAGAAACATCATGGCGAGCACACCGACAGACACCAGAGCCAACACAACCAACAGCATCATCGTGTTGTTCCGTTCCGGTAAAGGCTCGGTTTCGTTGATATATGACAAGGAACGCGGCTTGACCGTTTTAGACGCGAGCGCGTTGGCTTTATCGGCCAGCTTGTTAATTTCCTCAACACTCGCTTTAGGCATTTTCAATGTTCTTGAAAGACCATCGACATCATCACTGGTCGCGGTCATTCCGGCTAGTCGCATCGTGGCAGCCGCCGAGTCAAATGTCTTCGACAATCCTTGCGTAATCACACCGACATCATCGCCCGAATGATCAATGCGCCCCGCCGAAATCGCATCCATGAGTCGTCCGTCCCCCAAAATCGGGGGCGGTATGACATTGAGCTCTTGTTTGGAGTGCGGCAGCGTATCGTAACAAGCGCGCAAATCGGCGGCGAAATCTTTGGCATCTTGATAGCGATCATCCACACCTTTGGCGAGTGCTTTTGCCACAATGAAATTCAGCATCTCGGGTACGGATGTGTTCACCGAGTTGGGTTGTGCCGGTACGGTATTCAGTGTCTGATACATGATGGCGTTGACGTTGTCGCCACTGAACGGCGCGTGCCCGGTCAGCATTTCGTACAGCATCACACCCAATGAAAATATATCGGAACGCTGATCGAGATCTTTGCCCAACACTTGTTCGGGCGACATGTATTTGGGCGATCCCAACACCATTCCGGTCTGGGTGCGCACGGCAGAAGAAGCCATGCGTGCGATACCGAAGTCGGTAATCTTCACATGACCATCGCGTATCACCATAATATTCGACGGCTTCACATCGCGATGGACAATGCCGTACTCGTGTGCATAAGCCAATCCCGATGCGACTTGAGCCACAATACTCAACACATGATCGACAGGCAGCAAGCCACCATCGTTCATAATCTCGCGTAGTTCGCGTCCCTGCAAAAACTCCATCGCGATATACGCGATGTCACCGCTCTTGCCCACGTCATAGATGGTGACAATGTTGGGGTGATTGAGACGGCCCGCCGCTCTGGCTTCCTGATAAAAACGTCCCTCGTACTCGTCTTTACCTTCTTGAGCCAAACCCAGGTTAATGGTTTTAATCGCAACGACGCGATCGATCAAAGGATCCTTGGCTTGATAGACTATGCCCATCGCACCTTGTCCTAGCTCGCGGATTACCTCGTATCGTCCCAACTGGCTAATCATCTTTCGCACCTAACTATTATTTTTTGGTTATGCATTTTTTATATAGATAGAAAATTTCTTAGTTGCACCAAGGCGGCCGGATTCTGACCATCTTGCCTGCCGGCACATCAACAGATTGATTAAACAATTTTTGGCTAGGCAATATCGCGATCACCGCATGCTTGCCGGGAGACACATCGGCAGCCACCTCTCCAGTGACGATTTTGCCTTTTTGCACACCATCAACAAACAACAGCGTACCCGGTGAACATACTAAAGATATTTTGGCATTACTACTACCCTCTCCATTCTTCGCGAAACCCAAAAGCTTATTCGCGGCATGGTTGGCAGTTTGTTCGGCTTTTTCTTTCTCCGTTAACGGCTTCGGTTTTTTAATCGCTTCCGGCATCACATCCACCGCTTTTTGCGCATCAGCTTGAGCCGGCTTTTTGACTTTAGGTTTTTTCTCCTTCTTTACATGCGGTACTTCATCGCTAGGAGAAACTGCGACAGCACTCGCCGCAGCGACCGACGACCCAGCTGGCGACACTCCGCTTGCAGGAAGAATAACTCTAGGAGCGTGAACCACAGCGTGTCTGACCGGCATTGGCGGCTCATCATCGCGCAATGCGGATTTCATGCCCAACACCAAAATCACCACCAAGGGTACACCAACTGCCGCAACCACCAAGGGACGTTTGCGCGGTTCGATTTTTGCGTAACGGCCGGGTAAAAACTCCAATGCTCCATCCAGTTTTTGTAGCACGGAATTCCAAACCGCGAGCAACGGTCCGGTGAACTTTGAAAATTTTGCCGACTGTTCGGTCGCACTATCTTTCACTGCAAAAGTTCTGGCAGTTTTTTCGCCCGGATAACCTATTGCATACACCTCGTGTTCACGCACATGCTTGTCGGTGCGCGAACCCTGATAATGAAACATACCGGCATATTGCGGCGACAGACGCGACACCGCATCGAAGTAGGAACGCGACACCAGAATTTGACTGGCATCGGCAAAGCCCATCACGCGTTGCGCGACATTAATACCGTCACCCACGATGTTAGGCTGTCCATTGATGTCGCGTATTAAACGTACCGGACCAAGATTAATCCCCATACGCACCAGCAAAGCCGGCTCGATACTAGGGTCTTCATGCAACATGCTGGAACGCAAGCTCAGTGCGGCTTTCAGGGCATCTTCAACATCACCGAGAAAGTTGATTGCTGCCCCATCGCCGGTATCCAAGATAATACGATCTGACAGAGGCACGTCACGAATCGCCGCAGATAGATAACTATTGAAGCGTTCTTTAAGCGAAATCTGTCCGGCAACAGACCTTTTTGAATATCCGACGATATCCAAAAAAAACACACTGCACATGATCGTTTTGTTGCTAGATTGATCCATTCAAATTTCCAAGATTCCGTGACGGCCTTGTTTTCCAAAAACCGGTTTAGTCCACAGCCAAAATTTACCTTGCGGATTTTAGTGGTAGTCAGCGTTTAACACCAGTTTTACTTCTAAATTTAAGCGTTTGCTTATGCGCTTGAACTACTGGTGCACGGCTCAAACGAGGTGAGTTTTTAACCTTTTTCATCATAACAGAGGGCGCGCCCACATCCATATCGGTATCAGGAGCATCATCTTTTTCAACCGCTGCTTCGCCGATCAAACCGACCCATTCCAGCACTTGCGCAACCTCGCCTGTACCCAGTTCTGCCGTCATGCCGCGCTTTAATCGCGGAGGCAGGTTAATCAAACCGAAGCGCACGCGTATCAGCCGACTGACGGTCAAACCGAGTGCTTCAAAGGTACGGCGCACGACGCGGTTGCGGCCTTCTTTGAGCATCACGCGATACCAATGGTTAAACCCTTCGCCGCCTTCGTCCAACAACTTATCAAATATCACGCGCCCGTCTTCGAGCTCTATGCCTATGCCCAACATCTGCTCCATTTGCGCTTCGCTCATTTTGCCTTGCACGCGCACCGCATATTCACGCTCGACTTCGAAGCGCGGATGCATCAGCCGATTTGCCAGTTCACCCGACGTGGTGAAAATCAGCAAGCCGCTGGTGTTGAAATCCAGCCGCCCGATGGCGGTCCATTTCTGGCCGCGCAACTTGGGCAATTTATCGAACACGGTCGTGCGTTTTTCAGGATCATCGCGGCTGACGATTTCACCTTCTTGTTTGTGATAAAGCAAAATGCGCACATCATGTTCACGCTCACCGACGCGTATGGTGCGACGGTCGGTGCGAATTAAATCGCCTTCCACCACGCGCATTCCCAGCGTCGCGGGTTCTCCATTAACACTAACACCGCCGCCCGCAATCCACTCTTCCATGGTGCGACGCGAACCGAAGCCCGCTTGCGCTAAAACTTTTTGCAATTTCTCACCGCGCTCGACGATTTCCACAGTCGCTTCTTGTTCTATTTTTTTCTTCATATCGCCATCTCTCGTCTTTCCATGACGGCCTGCGCCAACGTACCCGCATCCACTTGTTCCAATTCGCCGCCGACGGGTAACCCCCGTGCGATACGCGATACTTTGATGCCTTGCGCTTGCAACAACGTCGCCAAATAATGCGCGGTGGCATCGCCCTCAACGGTAAAGTTAGTCGCCAAAATTACTTCACAGGGATGTTCTTGCACACGTTTTTGCAGGCGTTCCAAATGCAATTCTTTCGCACCAATTCCATCCAACGGCGAGAGTCGTCCCATCAGCACATAATACTTGCCGCGATAACATTGTGTCTGCTCCATCATCAACAAATCCGCCGGCATTTCCACCACACACAACAGATTTTCATCACGCTCATTTGCCGCGCAAAGATTGCAAATCGTATGTTCGGAAAAATTATTGCACTGCTCGCAATGCAATATATGCGTGGTCGCCAATTCCAATGATTTCGCCAGATGCAAAGCACCGGCACGGTCGCGTTGCAGCAAGTGATAAGCCATACGCTGTGCGGATTTCGGTCCCACACCCGGCAGACAGCGCAGTGCGGAAATGAGTTCTTCTAAATGCGATGGCGATTTCACTGAATCAGAATGGCAGCTTCATGCCGGGCGGCAATCCCGCCGAAAAACCGCTCATGCGTTGCTCGGTGGTGGCAGCGATTTTTTTCATCGCATCGTTCATCGCCAGCACTAATAAATCTTCCAACATTTCTTTGTCGTCACTCATCACGCTATCGTCCAGCGTCACGCGACGCACATCATGGGAACAAGTCATCAACACTTTAACCATGCCCGATGCAGCTTGACCTTCGACTTCCACGGTTGCCAATTCAGCCTTGGCTTTTTCCATGTTTTGTTGCATTTGCTGGGCCTGTTTCATCAAGCCGCCTAATCCGCCCTTCATCATTTTCTTGCTCTCCTAAAAACTATATTGGTCTAATTGATTCGGGTATCACACGCGCATCTAATTCGGCTTGCGCAGCGATTACAAAACTGTCCGCCGCAATGGCTTGGTTCGCCTGTTGTTGCTTGTCTTGTTTGACTTGCTGTTCGACCACGGCGGGCGTGGC
>JBAVPP010000007.1:0-7567 GCA_049693175.1 Gallionella sp.
TGGTGTTACTCAAAAGCCCGCCGCGCAAGTGGCGGGCTTTTTTATTGGCTGTACTTCCAACCCCTCCCAACCTCCCCTTGTGCGAGCATCCGCTACGCGGATTGCCTGCTTACCCCAGTTCAGGGGAGGAACCGCGCGGTCTGACTTCCCCCTGAAAAGGGGGACTGAGGGGGTTTGGGTTTGCCCATCACACTTTATTCGGTATCCTGTCGTGATTGATTTAGACCAGCGGAGTGAACGCGTAATGAATAAATTGTATTTTGGTGACAACCTGCACATTCTGCGTCAATACGTCGCGGATGAATCGGTGGATTTGATCTATCTCGATCCGCCGTTCAATTCCAAACGCGATTACAACTTGCTGTTCAAAACGCCGAAAAATTCGCCTGCCAAAACGGGCGAGGACGACGCGCAAAACGACACCGCGAGTCAGGCGCAAATCGTGGCGTTTGAAGATACTTGGCATTGGGGGCAACAAGCCGAAGACGAATTCCGCGAGATTGAAACCCAGACCAACACCGATGTCGCCGAGCTGATGCGCGCGCTGCGTTCTTTTCTCGGTGAGAACGACATGATGGCGTATCTCACCATGATGGCGAACCGTCTGCTGCAATTGCATCGCGTGCTCAAACCCACGGGCAGCCTGTATTTGCACTGCGATCCCACCGCTTCGCATTATTTGAAAATCGTGCTGGATGGTGTGTTTGGAAAAGAAAATTATCGCAATGAAATTTCTTGGTTACGTTCACAACCTAAAAGCCACAACACAATCAATTTCACAAACTGTCGCGACATTATTTTGCGCTATGCAAAAACTGACCAAGCAAAATTTTTCAAAGTGTATGGTGCATACGATCAATCATACTTGGATAAGTTTTATCGTTTCACGGATGAGAATGGTCGTCGCTATCGCTTAGGTGACATAACCAATCCGAATAAAAATCGCCCTAATTTAACTTACGAATTTTTGGGAGTCACGCGAGTTTGGCGATGGACTAAAGAGCGGATGAAAAAGGCGTATGAAGATGGTTTGATTTATCAATCTAAACCGGAAACTGTGCCGCAAGAAAAACGCTATTTGGATGAGATGGAAGGTCAGCCGATTACGGATAGTTGGGATGATATTGAACATCTACATGGCAGCAGCGACGAAATGCTCGGCTACCCCACACAAAAACCGCTCGCACTGCTGGAGCGCATTATTCTCGCCAGTTCCAACGTCGGCGATGTGGTGCTCGATCCGTTTTGCGGTTGCGGCACGGCGGTGGACGCGGCGCAAAAAACCGGGCGGCAATGGCTGGGCATCGACATCACGCATTTGTCCATCAGCCTAATCGAATTGCGCATGAAACAACGCTATCCTGAGTTGGTGCAAAGCAAAGAATTTGAAGTGATCGGCGTGCCAAAAGATTTTGAGTCGGCGCGTAATCTGGCGTTGCGCGACAAATATCAATTCCAATTTTGGGCGTTGTCGCTGGTGCGCGCGCAACCGTTCAAAGGCGGAAAAAAAGGCGCGGACGGCGGCATAGACGGCTTGATTTTCCCCGAAGTGAACAAAGGCAAATCGGAAAAAATTATCGTCTCGGTGAAAGGCGGCGAGAACGTCAAACGCGAAATGATTGCGGTGCTCAAAGGCGATGTGGACAGAGAAAAAGCCGTCATCGGTTTGTTCATCACGCTCACGCCGCCGACCAAACCGATGATCGCCGAAGCCGCCGCAGCGGGTTATTACGAAAGCCCGCATCACGGCGCGTTTCCCAAAATTCAAATCCTCACCATCGCAGGATTGTTGTCCGGCACGGAACAAGCGCGCTACCCCGACATGAGCTACGGCGGCGCGACTTTCAAAACCGCCAAACAAGAGAAGGGCGACGCAAAACAAGGCTCGCTGATTTAATTTTGAGGCGGCAAGTTGAAAGGAAAAACAAAATCGCAAACCCCTCCCAACCTCCCCTTGTCAGGGGAGGAGCCACATTCATCTAACCTCGCTTTGTCAGGGGAGGAGCAGCTCACCTCCATAGGGGAGGAGCAGCGCGATACTCCTCCCCTGACAAGGGGAGGCCGGGAGGGGTTAAGAGGCCGGGAGGGGTTGGGGTTTTGCCTTACGATCCGCATCTCACCAAACTGGCGCGGGCAAATCGGCACAATCCGACAGCGGCGGAAAGTAAAATCTGGCGCGAGGTTTTGCGTATGCGCCAATTTGCCGAGCATAAGTTTTTGCGGCAAAAACCGATCGCACATTTTATCGTCGATTTTTATTGTGCCGAGTTGCATTGGGTGATTGAAATTGACGGTGACAGCCACGCCGCGTCACCCGATTATGATGCGGAACGCACGCGTATTTTGCGGGAATATGGCTTGACTGTAATACGTTATAGCAACCGCGATGTGCTGCATAACATCAGCGGTGTGTTTGATGATTTGGCGCGGCGCATGGACATCATCAACCATCCCGCGCCTAGTTAGCGGGATGTTGGTTGGCTAATATCAGTCGATAGACTTTAGTGCCGCATTCAACGTCGCGCTGGGGCGCATGGCTTGCGATACTTTGGCGAAGTCTGGATGGTAGTAGCCGCCCATGTCCACAGTCTTGCCTTGCACGGCGAGCAACTCCCCCGCAATTTTTGCCTCGTTGTCCGTCAGCGTTTTAGCCAGCGCGGTGAAACGCGCTTGGATGGTTTTGTCTTTGCTTTGCGCGGCGAGTGCTTGAGCCCAATACAATGCGAGATAAAAATGGCTGCCACGATTATCGATCTCGCCGACTTTGCGTGAGGGCGATTTGTTGTTGTCCAAAATTTTCCCATTGGCGACATCCAGCGTTTCCGCCAACACTTGCGCTTGGGGATTGTTGAATTTTTGCGCCAGATGTTCCAGTGACGCGCCGAGTGCCAAGAATTCACCCAGCGAATCCCAGCGCAAATAATTTTCTTGTTGGAATTGCTGCACATGCTTGGGCGCAGAGCCGCCCGCGCCGGTTTCAAACATGCCGCCGCCGCTCATCAGTGGCACGATGGACAACATTTTCGCGCTGGTGTTGAGTTCTAAAATCGGGAATAAGTCGGTGAGGTAATCACGCAACACATTGCCGGTGACCGAAATGGTGTCCAGTCCCAGACGGACACGCGCCAGCGTCGCACGACACGCATCGGCTGGTTCCATAATTTGAATATCCAAGCCGGTGGTGTCGTGATCTTTGAGATATTTTTCCACTTTCAAAATAATCTGCGCATCGTGGGCGCGATTTTTATCCAGCCAGAAAATCGCGGGTGTGTTGCTCAAGCGACAACGCGTGATGGCGAGTTTTACCCAGTCTTGCACCGGCGCGTCTTTGGTCTGGCAGGCGCGGAAAATATCGCCGGATTCGACGGCTTGTTCCAGCAAAATTTTGCCGTCGGCAGCGACGATACGCACCACGCCGTCACCCGCGACTTCAAACGTCTTGTCATGCGAGCCATATTCTTCGGCTTGTTGCGCCATCAGTCCGACGTTCGGCACAGAACCCATGGTCGCCGGGTCAAGCGCGCCATGTTTTTTGCAGTCCTCGACCGTCGCGTCATAAATGCCCGCGTAGCAACGATCAGGAATCATCGCTAGCGTGTCGTAAGCCTTGCCATCCGCGCCCCACATCTTGCCGCCATCTCGTATCATCGGCGGCATGGACGCGTCGATAATGACATCGGACGGCACGTGCAGATTGCTAATGCCTTTGTCGGAATTCACCATCGCCAGCGGCGGAGCACTTCTAAAACAATCGGCAATATCTGCGACGATGGCCGCGCGTATTTTTTCCGGCAATGCCAGCACTTTGGCTTCCATATCGCCAAAACCGTTATTGACGTTGACTTTCAGTTCGTTCAACAACGCGCCGTGTTTGTCGAACACATTTTTGAAAAACACCGACACGGCATGACCAAACATGATGGGATCGGACACTTTCATCATGGTGGCTTTGAGGTGCAACGACAACAGCACATCCTCTTTTTTCGCGGCGGCAATTTGCTCGGCGTAAAACTGGCGCAACGCTTTGCGGCTCATCACGGCGGCATCAATTACTTCGCTAACTTTGAGTGCCAGTTTCTCTTTCAGTACGGTGACCTTGCCGTCTTTGGCGACAAACTCAATGTGTGCGTCAGTTGCTTCATTCAGCGTGACAGATTTTTCGCTGCCGTAAAAATCGCCGCTGTTCATGTGTGCCACGCGGGTCTTGGAATCGCTCAACCACTTGCCGGTACGGTGCGGATGTTTGCGCGCATATTGCTTGACCGATGCGGCGGCGCGACGATCCGAATTGCCTTCACGCAACACCGGATTCACCGCGCTGCCCAGCACTTTTGCATAACGCGTTTTGAGCGTTTTTTGCGCCTCGGTTTGCGCATCATCGGGATAGTCGGGAACATCAAAACCTTGCGCTTGCAATTCTTTAATTGCCGCTTTTAGCTGCGGAATCGACGCGCTGATATTGGGCAATTTGATGATGTTGGCTTCCGGCTGCAAAGTCAGCGCGCCCAACTCGGTCAGTTGATCGGAAATTTTTTGCGCGGCAGTCAAATGCTCAGGAAAATTCGCGAGTATGCGACCCGCCAACGAAATATCGCGCGTCTCCACCGTCACGCCTGCGGCTTTGGTAAAGGCTTGCACGATAGGCAGCAAAGAATAAGTCGCCAGCGCGGGTGCTTCGTCGGTGAGTGTGTAAATGATTTTGTGGCTGTTCATGTTGTTCTCTTCAGTGGTTGTCATGCGCGGTGCTAAAGACGCGCTAAAATGCTCGCTCAAAATAATCTGGAATTCAAATGGGAAGTATTCTGCTGTTCAATAAACCGTTTGGCGTGATCTGCCAATTCAGTCGTGACGGCCTACATCCAACGCTGGCAGATTATATTCCTGTTCCAGAATTTTATCCCGCCGGACGTTTGGACACCGACAGCGAAGGCTTGCTGGTATTGACCGACGATGGCGTGCTGCAACATCGCATCACCGATCCCAAACATAAATTGTCCAAGACTTATTGGGTGCAAGTCGAAGGCCTTGTTAGCGACGACGCGCTGCAAAAATTACGCGCGGGGGTGTTGCTCAAAGACGGTGTGACTTTGCCCGCTGAAGCGCAACGCATGGATGAGCCGTCGCAACTTTGGCCGCGCGATCCGCCGATACGCGAACGCAAAGCCATACCCGCCGGTTGGATTTCGCTCACCATACGCGAGGGCAAAAATCGTCAAGTGCGGCGCATGACGGCGGCGGTGGGACTGCCCACTTTGCGCCTGATACGCTACGCTGTTGGAGAGTGGACGCTGGATGATTTACCGCCGGGAGTGTGGCGAAAAATCTAAGCGCGCATTGACAAATGTGCCGCAGCCTTTTACCGTGAGACTGGTAATTCTACGGCGGGTTTGAAATGAAACTTTTACGTTTGATGATGTTATGCGCGGTGCTTGGGGGGGCGGGTTTTGCCGCGCCCGGTTATGCGGAGTCGCCGCCGGATGTGATGTACAACAAACATCTGGCGAAGCTATTGGGAACCTGGACGAGTGCCGATGGCGAAGTGACTTTCAACGAAAATCGCACCATTATTTATCGGGGCAAAAAATATTTTTGCGCGGTGGCGCAAGGCACGATACAGATTAGCAAGCGTAAGTTGATTATCATTCTGCCGTATCGTTTTTTGGAAGGAAAATTACTCATTACCGATGGCGATATTGTCACGACTTACACGCGAGTGCCGTAACCATAGTTGGCGAACTTTTGCCAAATCGTACATTAAAAAATTCTTCAGTTAAGGCGGGTTGCCTGTTTTTTTTAGGCGTAATCCACTTCAATTTCGTTGCCGCCGTGATTCTGTAATTCTTGGAATAATTTTGCCAGTTGCGCTTTGGTCGGTTTTGCTTTGTTGGCCAGGGTTTGCAGCATAGGAATGAGCGTGCTGCTGCGCAAAGATGCGATGCGTTCGCCCAGCAAAGCTTGAAATTCCAACGGAATCTTTGCCAAAAAATCTTGCCAGCTTTGCTCGATGTCAGGCTGATTTTTACGCATCATCGCAAGCAAAGATTCCAATTCTTTTTGTCCCGCTTTGGCTGTGATTTTACCGCCGCCCCGGAGGGCGAAAATCAGCGCGATGGCGATCACACCATCGGCATCCATATCGGCTTCGCGTATCGCGCCATGCTCGTGGTGTTTGCGCAACCATTTTGCACAATCCAAGGTGGTGCGGATTTTTGTGCGGTTGTCCCACTCGCGCTGAAAAGAGCTTTGCCCCGCCCAATAATCGTTGGCATCGGCTTCGCAGAATTTTGTGAACGTGGTGCGCAAGCGGCGTTCTTGTTCTTGCGGTGACTGGTCATAAGCGTTGACCATCGCCACTTCAGGCATCGCGGATAATTCTTTGATGAGCCGAAAGCCTTGCTGAAATGCCCGTTCCGCGCCATGTGCGATGAGCAAGTCCAGCGCGGCTTGCGAGTCGTCATGCTGATGCGTGTGTGCCAGTCCCAAAGACACGCAGCCTATGGTGAGGCGCATCGCTTCGAGCAGACCTTCGGCGGTGCGGTCGTTGGTGAATTTTTTCGCCACCATCGCGGTGATGCCGCTCAAATCTTGCGCGAGTTCTTCCGCGTCATCGGCATAATCGCCGCGTTGCCCCAGCGCGTGAATGGCGCGCACCAGATAGGGCAGTTGCTCGCTGAGGGAAATGAGTTGTGCGGTCATTTTTGATTAAGAAAAAATGTCGTCGCCCAAGCTCTTGTGTTTTTTCACGGTGCGCGTTTTTGTTTTAGTTTGTGGCACAAGTTTGCGTAGCTGATAGAGCAATTCTTGTGTGCTGCGATGCGCGTCGGGCGCGTCATCATCTTCGCTAGCGTGTTGCTCGCGTACCGCATCGGGGTCGTGCATATAGTTGGGGAATAGTCCGTACAACACTTGTTCCCAACCGTCTTGCGTGGCGTGATACAACTCCACCGCGAGCGGCACGACATCGTGTTCATTTTCGCTGCCGGCGGTCACGTAGCTTTGCATCGTGTCTATGTGATCGGCGGTTTCCAAAATATCATCGGGCGCCATGGAGAATAAAATCATCAGTGCCATGATGCCGCTGTCGGTGGCGGCGCAAGCTTTGAGCAGCGCGCGGCGGCGGTCGTGATCGTCGGTGGAAAATACCACGCCGTGGATGTGCGCGAACAAGGCTTCCGCCAAGATTTCCGGTTCGTCCTCGATGTCTTCATCGCGCCATTTTGCGGCGAAAAATGCCAGACTTTCCGCCCAAGCTTGGGGTGGCACGAGCAGCGTCGCAAGCGATAATTTTCCGCCGTCGAACGATGACAAATGCAAAGACGTGACTTGCGGCTCTATGCTCGCCAACGCCTCAACAATAGCGAGGTCGCCGAACTTTTCTGCTGCCTCGGTGAAGGCGGCTTCAGCGCGTTCAGTTGAACCGGAGACGACCAGCTCGGTGAACTCTTTGCGCAGTGCGGGTAGGTTAATGCTCATGCGGGTCTTGTGCCTCATCAAACATATCAGCCAGATGCTCGGTCGGACCTTCGTCATCATCGAGGTCGTCTTCATCGTCCTCTTCTTCGATGTC
>JBAVPP010000008.1:0-8664 GCA_049693175.1 Gallionella sp.
AGGCGGGTCTGCAAAATTTATTGGCGGGCAAAACTGTTTTGGTAACAGGTGCGGGCGGTTCTATCGGTTCGGAATTATGCCGCCAGATTGCGCAATTTTCGCCTGCAAATTTAGTGCTGTTTGAGCAAAATGAATTCGCGCTTTACACGCTCGAGCAAGAACTCAAACAAACTTTTTCCGCGCTGAATTTTGTTTGCATTGTTGGCGACGTGCGCGATGCGGCTCGCGTCAATGAAGTGTTGCAAAACTACCAACCTGCCACATTATTCCATGCAGCGGCTTATAAACATGTGCCGATGATGGAGCAGAACAATGCCTGGCAAGCGATACGCAACAATGTGCTGGGCACATGGACGGTTGCACAGGCTGCACAACAACATGGCGTAGAAAAATTTGTACTGATTTCCACCGACAAAGCAGTCAACCCCACCAACGTGATGGGGGCATCCAAACGCTTGGCGGAACTGGTTTGCCAAGCCTTGCAATCCTCCGGAACAAAAGGCTTTGTGATGGTGCGTTTTGGCAATGTGCTGGGCAGCACCGGCAGCGTGATTCCAAAGTTCCGCGCACAGATTGCGCAAGGCGGCCCCATTACCGTCACCCACCCGGAGATTACGCGTTATTTTATGTCGATTCCAGAAGCCGCGCAGTTGGTGTTGCAAGCCGGTTTGATGGGGCAAGGCGGCGAAATTTTTGTGCTGGACATGGGCGAGCCGGTGAAAATTGTTGACCTGGCAAAAGACTTAATCCGTTTATCGGGGCTCACCGAAGACGACATTAAAATCGAATTCAGCGGCCTGCGCCCCGGTGAAAAACTCTACGAAGAATTGCTCGCCGACAACGAACACACCTTGCCCACACCGCATCCGAAGTTACGCATTGCTCAGGCGCGTAAAGCTGATGCGGCATGGCTGGAACGCTTGCTGGCATGGACAGCCTTGACCACCAAACCGGACACCGATGTGCGCGCCGACTTGACCGGATGGTTACCCGAATACCAGCCTTACACCGAAGACAGCAAAATAATATGAACGTGATTCCATTACTGCAACGCCGTGTCATGCCAACATTGCGTGTCAGTACCGCAATGATAGGGCTGGCCGTACCCATTTCTACCGCGTTGGATAATGTGCTGTTGGCCGTTGTGTTATTGGGTCTGTTTTTGAACGCACCCGCCCTTGCGCAAATCGCGGTGCGCAACCCGGTAGCACGCGCTGCTTTGCTGCTGTTTGGAATGCTCAGCCTTGCTATGTTTTACGGCCAGACACCGATGCGCGATGCCGTTGATATACTGGGCAAATATATCGACCTCGCCTTCGTCCCAATCTTCATGTTGATGTTTGAGGCAAGTAAAACTCGCGCTTGGGCGGAGCGCGCTTTTATCGGTGCCATGGGTTTGACTCTGTTTATGTCTTATCTTTTGGGTTTCCATGTGATTGAGAAGCATGAGTGGATGAGCGTATTCGCCCAGACCACCAATCCCGTGATTTTTCACAGCCACATTACGCAAAATAATATGATGGCTTACGTTGCATTTCTGGCTTTATTAAAATGCCGTGACGCATTGACTACCCTGCCGCGTGCGGCGTGGGGCGTGTTTGCCGCATTGGCTATAGCCAATGTTTTATTCATGGTGCAAGGACGCACCGGCTATATTATTTTGCTAGTTCTGCTAGGCTGGTTCGCCTGGACATCTTTGGCAAGACGTTTTCTCGTGCGTGGCAAATCATGGGGCTGGAAACAAGGCTCAACGGTATTGGTGAGCGGTTTGATTTTAGTAACCGCAACCTATCTGGCTTCACCGCGATTGCATGATAGGGTAGGCTTGATGGAACATGAATTTCAGGCTTGGCATCCCAATCTGGGAAATGAACTCTCATCCACCGGACAACGTCTGGATTTTTATTACAACACTCTTCAGATCATCGAACATAACTGGTTGTATGGCGTGGGAACAGGTGGTTTTACCAATGCGTTTGCGCAGCAAATACAAGGCACAAATGCTTTGCTCACGCACAATCCCCATAATGAATACTTGCTGATTACTGTGCAAACAGGCATCGTGGGACTGGCGTTGTTGCTGTATCTTTTTTATACCGAATGGCGTGTTGCACCGCTACTCGAATCGAGTTACACACAAGATGCAGCTCGCGGACTGGTTCTGGCTTACATAGTGAACTGTCTGTTCAACTCAGCTCTGCACGATCATGCCGATGGCCTGTTCTTCGCCTTTATGAGCGCGTTATGGTTCAGCACATTACGCAAGCGAAAGTATGAATAAACTATCCGTCATTCTCATTACCAAGAATGAGATATTGAATATTCGCGAATGCTTGGAATCGGTTTTATGGGCGAACGAAATCATTGTTGTGGACTCCGGTAGCAATGACGGCACCGTAGAAGTTTGCCGCGAGCTGGGCGCGACAGTTTATGTGCATGATTGGCCGGGATTCGGCATACAAAAAAATCGTGCGCTCGGTTACGCGAGCCATCAATGGGTATTGTCTATAGATGCCGATGAGCGTGTCTCTCCTGAATTGCGTGCCGAAATTGAACAGGTCATAAACGACAATCACGCAGACGGTTATGAAATATCTCGCCTATCCAACTTTTGCGGTCGTTTCATGCGTCATTCCGGCTGGCATCCCGACTATGTGCTACGCTTATTCCAACGCGGCAAGGCACGTTTCAGCGATGCTTTAGTGCATGAATCCGTACAAATGCAAGGTAGCAAAGGCCGCTTGCACAATTCCCTGCTCCATTACAGCTATCGCGATTTTGAAGATGTTCTTGCCAAGCTTAATAGTTACTCCAGCGCGTCGGCTGTTATGCAGCAGCAGCGCGGGAAACGCGGTGGATTAGGTACTGCATTTCTGCATGGACTATGGGCTTTTATACGCACTTACTTTTTGCGCGCGGGTTTCCTTGACGGGCGTGAAGGCGTGATGCTGGCGATTATGAATGCCGAAAATAGTTATTACCGATATATCAAACTTTGGCTGAAACAAAAATCTTAATCACTGTTGCACAGCCTGCAGTTTGTGCAGCAAATCTTTCGCGATAATGGAGTTGGCATAGTCGGAAATATGATCACCATAGCTGTACAAAAAGTTCCCGTTCTGAGTAACACTGCAAACATCATGTGCCGTGTCGCATAACAAGGGCGTGGGGTCGTAAACAATCATACTAGGATGTGCCACTTGCAAAACCGCCACGAACTCTCTGTAGACACGGGTGCCTGTCAGGTGATCGGCATAGCGTAATGTACAACGACGGTTTTCTTTGCGGCGCAAGAAGTGATTCAGCATCGGACTGCTTGTCGCTCCGCCACTTATGCAACTGCGCGGATCTGGAAAGGTCGGATTGTCAATAATCCACACCACGCGTTTCCCCGCATTTTCCAAACGACCTATCATGCGGCTGTAATCATCCAGCACGCCCGGCGCGATATTTCCGGTGATAAACCCGGTCTCCGCATCGACTGGCGCAATGCCGCGTAACGCGACAGCAATCACCACAACTTTGAGCGTGTGATTATCGCTGAGCACCTGCACGGCCAGTCGATTCTTATTTTGTTGTTTGTCATTCGGGGTGGCATCGAGTGTGGGAGGATAGACTGTGCCTATCATTAACCATGATTTGTCAGCTTGTGACTCACGTGCCAAGCCATAATATAAAGCTTCCGCTTTGCTATCGCCGAAGATAGCAAGCTGCGGTGTGACCACTCCACTGCTCAAACAATATTGGAAGTCGGATTTTTTCGTATCAGGCAGCCCGCATTCGTGATGCAACTTATCGCGGTCAAAACCGATGCTGAGCGTCGCAGGGTCGCCATTTAACATCGACAATTGACGCGACTTGATACCGTTAGTCTTTTTCACGACCAATCCCAACACAGCCAGCAAAACCATGGTTAGGCATAGCACCCAAATAGCTCGATTAGTATGCGGTTTTGCGCGAACTGGACGTTCTAAAAATTTGTAAGTTAGCCATGCCAGCAATATGCTCGCCGCCAGCAAAACGATACGCAAACTGGCCGAAGGTGTTTCCGATTGCATGATGCGCGCAAAAGAAAGTAGCGGCCAATGCCACAAATAAAGCGGATAACTAATAAGACCGAACCACGCCAATATGGGATGGGCAAGTAATTGCCGATTCGGCCATGCCTGCTCACCAGCATAAATAAGGCCGGCAGCACCCAGAGTGGGAAGCAATGCCCATGCGCCCGGAAACAAAAATTTATTTTGCACGATGCAAAAGGCAATCACGATTAAAAACAAACCGAACCATGCGATTAAGGTGCGCTGAAGATTGCCTATGGCAAACTGTTCCGCCACGACGTAAGCCACACCCGCGCCTACCGCCAGTTCCCAGAAACGGGAAAAGGGAGAATAAAAATCGGCAACCACATCATGTTGTACGAGCGCAATGCTATAAATCAGTGACGCTCCCAACACCAGCAAAAATCCTGCGGCAAAAAAACGAGTGTTGCGCCAAAAGAATGCCAGCAACAGCGGCCACACAATATAAAATTGTTCTTCTATGCCTAGAGACCATAAATGCAACAAAGGTTTAGTGTCCGCAGCATTATCAAAATAGCCCGCCTCTTTCCAAAACACGATATTGGCAACGAACAACGTTCCCGCCGTAATATGTTTGCCAAGCTGTTCATATTCGCCTGGCGACAAGATAACCCAACCCATTAGCAAGCAAGCCACCAGCACCACGGCCAATGCAGGGAAAATGCGCCTGACGCGGCGCGCGTAGAAAGTTTTTATACGGTAGGTTTCCGTCGCTAGTTCTTCCCAAATGTGTTTGGAAATGAGGTAGCCGGAGATTACGAAAAAAATATCCACACCGACGAAGCCGCCGTGTAGCAAATTGGGGAAAGCATGAAAACACAACACAGACAAGACTGCGATTGCGCGCAGTCCATCGATGTCAGAGCGATAATCGCTTTTGCCTGACACGCCTTGTGTTCGCAAGGTGTTTTGGATGATTTGATCAGACTGCATAATTTAACAAGGGTTGAACCCGCGACGAGCAATTAAAAATTTAAGCAAGAAACGATAGCCATCTCATCGGGTTTTGCTACCATGCGAGCCTTGCGTTCTAGGGGTGGTAATTATAGCGACTCTTAAACCGCCTCTACAGGATTGTTATGCAGCCAAACAAAATGAAAATAATACATGTTGTGCGACGCTATGGACCAGTCGGTGGCATGGAACGTTATGTCTGGGAAGTCACGCGTGAACTGCGCAATTTGGGACACGAGGTATTGGTTATATGCGAAGTGTGCATGGCTGACAAGCCCGATGGCATCACTGTGGTTGAGTTGGGCACATGCGCGCCACGTCCTCGTTGGTTGGCATTGCTGCGTTTTGGTAAACATGTGGCGAAATGGTTGTCAGAACATCCGCAGCCGGGCAGTTTGATACACAGCAATGAACGCTTGAGTCAGCACGATGTCACGACTTTTCATGGACCACCGTTCGCAACTATTTTTGACAAGCCATGGTGGCGTTGGTTGTCGATACGCGTTGGGATGCAATTGTTTTTGGAGTGGCGCGAACTAACGGCGGCGCGCTACATCGTGCCGAACTCACAATTTATCAAGCAACAACTGGCGGATTACTACCCGAACATAAAAAGCAAATTGACCGAACCCATTGTGCCGGGAGTGACCAGCGGTATGGTACGCGGTATGCAAACCGTTCCAGAGGACGGCGGCACGATAGGGTTCGTCGGCAAAGAGTGGAAGCGCAAAGGACTGCCGTTCGCCGCCGAGGTGGTGCAACGTTTACGCCACACTAGGCCAAAACTGAAATTCCGCGTAATAGGCCCCGCTGCCGCCGATGTGCAACATTTATTCAGCGACGCTGAGAGAGATCAATTGCTAGGCTGGAGCGATGCCACTCACTACACCGAGTTCGATGTGTTATTGCATCCCGCAAAAGCAGAGCCTTACGGCATGGTCATTTCCGAAGCGATGGCGGCCCGAGTGCCGGTGGTCATCTCCGATGTGTGTGGAGCCGCTCCGCAAGTCAGTAAGTATGCAGGAGCAGTGTTATCACTTGATGCCGGTGCGGATGTTTGGGTCAGCGCACTGGAACAACAACTCTCTCGCACCACACCCGCGCCACAATTTGTGCGCAGCTGGCGCGAAGTCGCGCAGGAATATGAAATAATCTACCGCAATTTTATGGGCGACAATAAACGATGAGCCATCTATCTACACCGCTCATATCGGTGATCGTGCCGGTATACAAAGCCGAGAACTGTCTGGACGAGTTGTATCAGCGACTCAAGGCCGCACTGGAGACTGTCAGCCCTGCTTTCGAGATTATTCTGGTTGAAGACTGCGGGGCTGATAATTCGTGGCAAGTCATAGAGCGATTGACAGCTGTGGATGCTAGGGTGCGCGGCATACAGTTCAGCCGCAACTTTGGTCAGCACTATGGCATCACTGCCGGATTGGATTTTTGCAGGGGTAACTGGGCGGTAGTAATGGACTGCGATCTGCAAGACCGCCCCGAAGAGATACCGCGTCTATATGCCAAGGCGATGGAAGGCTATGACATCGTGCTGGCAAGGCGCGGACTGCGCCAGGACAGTCTGCTTAAGCGCGTCACTTCAGGGTTGTTCTATCGCGCGTTCAGCTATCTCGCCGACATCGAATACGACGGTGAGGTCGGCAATTTCCGCATCATGTCGCGCAAAGTGGTGGACTGTTTCCAACAGATGCGCGAGCAATTACGCTTCTTCGGCGGATTAGTGCAGTGGCTGGGGTTTCCTACCGCCAGCATCACCGTGGAACATGCCGAACGCCATGAGGGGCAGTCCAGCTATACCTTCGGCAAATTGTGGAAGCTGGCCTCGGATACCATCATTGCATATTCTGACAAACCCTTGCGCATCGGCGTGCGCTTCGGCTTTGGTATGGCAGGCTTGGCGTTCAGCTATGGCATATACATTTTGTTCCATGCGCTAATCTACGGCTCGCCCATTCCCGGTTGGAACAGCCTGATCGTGTCGCTGTATTTTATAGGAGGCATCATCATCGCCATGCTGGGCATTATTGGAATCTATCTGGGCAAGACGTTTGACGAAAGCAAAAAGCGTCCACTGTATATCGTAAGAAGAACGACATTCGATGAACACACTCATTAGAGCGACCCCTTGGGACACCGTGCCGCTGGCGATGCCGACCTGGGAGTTGTTGGCGTATACCGAAGCCGCTTTGCAGCAGTCCATGCAAACACCGGGTCATCACACCATCAAGGTGTCACCGCTGGACAACAAGAAGCTGCTACACGACTACGGCTACTATTACTGTGACACGCTGATCGAGCCTTATTGCACGGCTACTAGGCTGCGTGCCGCACATCACGAACAGGCGACGGTTACTAAAGTGTGCGATGCGAAGCAAGTATTGGTGATGGCTCATGGCGTGTTCGCGCACGGACGTTTTCAGCGCGACTTCAATCTGCCCGAGGCGGCTGCCGAACTCCGTTACGACACTTGGCTCAAACAATTGCTGGACGAGGGCAACGTTTACGGTTTGTTTAGTCACGGCGAATTAGCTGGCTTCATCGGACACGCAAAGAACAATCTGGTGCTGCATGCGGTCGCCGAAAAGTTTCGTGGCAAGGGTTTGGCCAAATACTGGTGGAGCGCGGTGTGCGGGGAGTTGCTGAGCACGCCTTATACCGAAGTACAGAGCTCCATATCGGCGGGAAATCTCGCTGTGTTGAATCTATACGCGGGATTGGGGTTTTCTTTCCGTCACCCGCAGGACATATATCATCGGATCGTGACATGAGCTATTTCTATATTTTTATGACCATCGCACTGACCGTGTTCGGTCAAATCGTCATCAAGTGGCAAGTGCTTAAAGTCGGTTCGCTACCCGAATCGACTCCGGAAAAGATAGGTTTTTTACTGCATCTGTTGCTTAACCCATGGATCGTGAGTGCGCTGGCTGCTGCCTTCCTCGCGTCTTTTTTCTGGATGGCGGCGATGACCAGGTTGCAATTGAGTCATGCCTATCCCTTTATGGGGCTGACCTTCGTGATCATTTTGCTGGCCAGCGGTTTCTTTTTTCATGAACCCATTACCACGCTCAAGGTGGTGGGTGTCGTGCTCATCGTGCTGGGCTTGGCGGTGGCAAGCCAAGGCTAGTTGCTTAGTCGCGCTTTTTTGCCACGAGAAACAATGAGCCACCCGCAGGAAAACGCACACCCAAGCGAGTAAAAAAGAGTTCGACGCGCATGATGGCACTCAGAATATAGTTGGAAAGTTTTCCTATGCGTAGTTCTGACATGACATCGTGGGTATCATTCTTGTTGTTGGATAAGCTCCGCGAAAGCCACATCAGCGGCAATAACAATGCCACGAATGAGCCCGAATCGATGACATCGAATCCTGCATCGCTTACCTTCTGTTTCAATTCAGACGCCGTGTAGCGGCGGACATGGCAAGCCATCTCATCTTGTTTGCTCCATAGCAAAGGATGCTGAGGCACAGTCAGAATCATTATTCCGCCAGGCTTAAGAGCTTTGCCTATCTGTGCGAATACGGCACGGTCTTCGTCTATGTGTTCGATGACATCGAACGCGCCCAGCGCATCGAAATGTGAGTCGAAGGGGATGTTACGGGCATCCA
>JBAVPP010000009.1:0-1904 GCA_049693175.1 Gallionella sp.
CTCGCCAAACGCATGATACGAGTCGAGCAAATTATCGGCAGTCGCGCGCCGTTGCATGTCACCGCAGTCGGCAAACTGATGCTGGGCGAGCTCGGTGCGGCGGCGTGTCGCAGTTACGCCCAGCGCAGCAAACTGCCCGCCTACACTGTCAACACGCGCAATAAAATCACCGCACTGCAGGCGGATTGCAACGCATCGGCCCTGCGCGGCTACGCGTTGGACAACGAAGAAGCGGAATTGGGCGTGGGTTGCATAGGAACATTGATACGCGACGCGAGCGGCACGGTGGTCGCGGGATTGTCGGTGTCCGCACCCATCGAACGCCGCCGCAAAGCATGGATCAAACCCGTCATCGCCACGGGTGCGCAACTTTCGAGTCTACTCGGCTATCACGCAAACAATAACTGAGTTTTTTGCAGCTCCAGCCACGCGCTAAAAATCCGCACAACACCGCATTTGATATTCGCTAAATACATCTTTTTTCAAGTAATTTTTTCCGACAATCAGTATCAATAAACGCATTGGAGGTATTGTTATTTAAGCAATTGGCAATTTACAATGCATTACAAATTAAACAATAATCGGTTCAGGTATGGAAAATCAATCGTGCGGCATAGCAGGGACAGAAATCCAAAATGAGTCTGTGGGATTAAGTGCCGAAGAGCGCGCGATATTCTTCGAAGCCATCGAGCCCGGACTGTTCCTACGCACCGAAGAAGAGTTTGTGCAATGGACGCAAACCGGCCTGCAAAAAATATTTCCCCACGGCATGTTGGCCTGTGGAATTGGCGTTCTGGCGGGGCAAGACATGGATATTAAGCACGTCGTGTTTGCCAATTTTCCGCAGGAATATGTTGATTCATTGCAACAAGCAAACGGCCTGACCAACAGCCCTA
This sequence comes from Gallionella sp., assembly GCA_049693175.1. Lineage (GTDB taxonomy): Bacteria > Pseudomonadota > Gammaproteobacteria > Burkholderiales > Gallionellaceae > Gallionella. Next base: position 897 of record JBAVPP010000009.1, read on the forward strand.
TCATGGCACGCTGGATGCGTGATTTGCAACCCATACTTTTTGAACCGGACACACAAATCGGTAACGATTTTGGCGACCGAGCCTGGCTGGAAAAATTCCATCAATTCGGTTTGATTAATGTCGCCGCGCACGGGCAATGCGACTTGGATAACGAATCGGGAAGCTACTTTAGTTTTTCGCGCATCCCCGGCAGCCTGTCCAAACGCCACGCCTTGTTACTACAACTTTTAGTGCCGCACTTGCACAGCGCGCTAGTGCGCATCACGCCAAATTTATTTACCACCGAGCGCACGCTAGCCCGCATGCAAGTGCCGCTCACCCAGCGCGAAAGCGAAATTCTAAAATGGCTGAGCAAAGGCAAAACCAACGCTGAAATAGCGCAGTTAATGTACACCAGCGAATCCACCGTCAAAAAACATGTGCAACGCGTGCTGCTGAGTATGGGCGTTAGCACCCGCACCGAAGCCGTCGCCAAAGCCATCAAGTTAAAACTCATCAGTTCGAACGACTGAAGCGTTCAAATCGTTTTTTTCACATTTACCGCAATATGGACTCTATAACTCCGGATATGTAAGACAAGCTGTTTATTTGTGCACGGCGATTCGCGGTATAGTCTCACCTCGCCAAAATCGCTGTGGAGAAAACAATGCGCGTGGGATTTTTTGTCACTTGTCTGGTCGATGCGATGCGTCCAAATATCGCATTTTCTGCCATTAAATTATTGGAAGCGGCGGGCTGCGAGGTCATCGTTCCTGAACAGCAAACTTGCTGCGGGCAACCCGGTTACAACTCCGGCGACAGCGCGTCTGCTAAGGCTTTGGCTCTTAAGTTTCTCGCTGAATTTGAGTCGTTTGATTATGTGGTTATGCCGTCCGGTTCGTGCGCGGGCATGACGGTTAAACACTATCCCGATTTATTCAAAGACGATGCAAAATTGCTGGCGAAATTCACTGCGCTGGCGAGCCGCACATTTGAACTCACCGATTTTTTGCACACCATTGTGCAACT
>JBAVPP010000010.1:0-1690 GCA_049693175.1 Gallionella sp.
CCGGATTTGCGCGGATGCTGGATGCCCACACGCCAGTCGCGTTCACCGTGTTTGCCCATCGCCATGATGTTGCCGCCAATATTGATGAGCGCGTTGTGGATGCCGCGCTGCTTTAGCAACGCCACAGCACGGTCGAGCGCGTAACCTTTGGCATAGCCGCCCAAATCGATTTGCACCGCCGGATTTTTGCTCTGCACCCGACCTTGCTCTATGGTCAAATCACTCATTTGCGGATTTGCCGCGACTAATTTTGCGATATCTTTTTCCGCTGGTTGCACCGGTTTGAATTCATCGGCATGGAATCCCCACAACGCCACCAGACCGCCGATGGAGGGATTGAACATGCCGTGAGATTGCTTGGAAAGTTGCGCGGCATCCTGCAAAATTTTCACCATTTCATCCGACACCGCCACACTTTCCTCGTTCGCGATTCCGCTATTCAAGTCGCTTAATTCGCTAGGCTGCCAAGCGTGCAACATAGTGTGCAAGCGTTGAAATTCCTGCATCACCGCACTCACCGCCTGCTTGGCTTTTTCCTCGCTTTCGCCGTAGATGCTGACCTCGACCAGCGTGCCAAACACATAACCCTGCTCCTGATACAGCGGCTCTTTTTTTTCGCCACATGAACTCAGCAAAAAAGCAATCAGAATAACAAAAAATATGCGCATTTTATAAGCCCAAAAACGAGCCACAGAGCACACAGAGATTTCGCGAATCTAATGCGTTTTTCTCAGTGTGCTCTGTGACCTCTGTGGCTAAATATTTTTTCATTTTTATTGTGGGTTCGCCACCGCATCTATTTCCAGCGAAGCGGCCAGCAATGCCAGTCGCGCCACCACGCCGTAGGCGTAAAAACGATTCGGCGTGTCGTCCGGCGCGCAATCGGGATTGGGCAGACTGCAACAACTCTCGAACGCCAGCGGTACAAATTGCATGCCCGGCGCGTTGAGATTTTCGTCTATGCCGCGTCCGGTATGCACGCGATAAAAACCGCCGACCACATAATGATCGACCATGTAAATCACCGGCTCGGCGACCGCTTCGTTAATCGTCTCGAACGTGTAAACACCTTCCTGCACCAACACGTCGCTGACTTCCTGACCTTCTTTGATGACCGCCATTTTGTTGCGCTGTTTGCGATTCAGCGCGGTAATTTCACTGGCATCTTTGACCGTCATAATGCCCATGCCATATGTGCCTGCATCAGCTTTGACAATGACGAAGGGATCGCTTTTCACGCCATATTCCGCATACTTAACACGCATTTTTTTCAGCGTCGCATCGACTTTTTCCGCCAGACATTCCAGTCCCGTGCTCTCCTGAAAATTCACCTGATTGCAGGTATCGAAATACGGATTGATGAGCCACGGATCGATGTTGATAAGCTCGGCAAATTCGTTGGCGACTTTATCGTAAGCGGTAAAATGCTGAGACTTGCGACGCGCGTGCCAACCCAATGCCAATGGCGGATAAATTTCTTGTTCCAGATTTTTCAGAATCTCCGGCACACCGCCGGAAAGATCGTTGTTCAAAACCACTACGCAAGGATCGAAATCCTCCAAGCCCAGCCGGTTGCCGCGCCGCAGCAAAGGTTCCAGCGTCAGCGTGCCACCGTTGGGCAATACGATGGGCGTGGGTGAGGTGATGTCCGGCAACAAACTGCCGACCCGCACGCGCATTCCGGCTTGCT
>JBAVPP010000011.1:0-1596 GCA_049693175.1 Gallionella sp.
ACATGTTTTAATTTAAGTGCGGCTTGATTCACTACTAGGCGCGACGAGATGTCGGCAATATGTTCGACCGCCTTGAGATGATTAGCTTTGAGCGTATTGCCGCTACTCACCAGATCGACAATGGCATCCGACAATCCCACCAAAGGACCCAGCTCCATCGAGCCATATAATTTAATCAAGTCCACATGCACACCTTTGGCGGCAAAATGTTCGCGCGCGGTCTGCACATATTTGGTTGCGACGCGCAAGCGCGCTCCCTGACGCACCGCCGCTTCGTAGTCGAAATCATCGCGTACCGCGACCATCATGCGACACTTGGCGATATTCAAATCCAGCGGTTGATACAGCCCCGTGCCACCGTGCTCATGCAACACATCTTTACCCGCCACGCCGATGTCTGCCGCGCCATATTGCACATAGGTCGGCACATCCGAAGCGCGCACGATAATCAAACGCACATCGTCACGGTTAGTCGGCAAAATTAGTTTGCGCGAAGATTCAGGATCCTCCAGCGCGGTGATGCCCGCTGCTTTGAGCAACGGCATGGTTTCTTCAAAAATGCGTCCTTTGGACAATGCGATGGTAATCATTTTTATTCGCCCAGATTATTTAATACGGCGTATTTGCGCGCCGAGCGCGGACAGCTTCGCTTCGATATGTTCATAGCCGCGATCCAAGTGATAAATGCGATCGACGATAGTCTCGCCCTGCGCCACCAAACCCGCAATCACCAGACACGCCGAGGCGCGCAAGTCGGTTGCCATGATGGTCGCGCCTTCCAATTGCACGCAGCCTTTGACGATGGCAGTGTTGCCTTCGATGTCGATTTGCGCGCCCAGACGGCGCAATTCCTGCACATGCATAAAGCGATTTTCAAAAATGGTTTCAACCACCACCGCACTCCCTTCCGCGATGGTGTTCAACGCCATGAACTGCGCTTGCATATCGGTTGGGAAAGCCGGGTACGGCGCGGTGCGGATATTCACCGCAGTTGGGCGACGCGACATGTCCAAGGTGATGCGCGAACCATTCACCTCGATGAGCGCGCCCGCTTCACGCAATTTATCCAACACGTTTTCCATAATGTCGGCGCGCGCCTCACTTAAAGTGATGCGTCCGCCGGTTGCCGCAGCAGCAACCAAAAATGTGCCGCTCTCAATGCGATCCGGCATAATGCGGTGTTGCGCGCCATGCAGATTTTTTACACCTTCGATGCTGATGGTATCGCTGCCAGCACCGCTGATTTTCGCGCCCATGGCAATCAAGCAATTCGCCAAATCGACGACTTCCGGTTCACGCGCCGCGTTTTCCAAAATCGTCACACCATCCGCCAGCGTCGCCGCCATCATCAGATTTTCCGTGCCGGTCACGCTGACCAAATCAAAGCAAATGCGCGCGCCCAGCAAGCGTTTTGCGGTGGCGTGTATATAGCCGTGTTCGATATGAATTTCCGCGCCCATCGCCTGCAAACCCTTGATGTGCAAATCCACCGGACGCGAGCCGATGGCGCAACCTCCGGGCAAAGAAACGCGCGCTTCGCCGAAGCGCGCCAGCAAAGGCCCCAACACCAAAATCGCGGCACGCATGGTCTTGACC
>JBAVPP010000012.1:0-4340 GCA_049693175.1 Gallionella sp.
GACTAGGCGATGGCGCGAGAAAATGTTGTTGACTACGCGTGAAGCCTGAATACGCTCTGGGTCGGTGGTCAGGATGACTAAGCCGTCTTGGTTTTCTTCGATGGGAATCCAATGACTGCTTTCCACATACTCGCGTTTCAAATTGCGTAACAAGTCACTGGGCTTGATTCGACTGGGATTGAAAGGCTCGTATTCGACACCAAAATAATTTGATAACGCTTTGCCCAGCACGGGAATGTTTACTTGGAACTCGTCAATCAACACGTCTTCGACATCCACACCTTTGCGTCTGGCAGTGCGCGTTGCCAGCTCAAATTCCGCCGTGGACAACACCGCATCGTTGACCAGCATGTCGTATTTGGTTTTCACCGTATTGGCGCGCTGGCGCTGGCGCAATGCCACCGCCATACTCTGCGCGAGTTCCTGCAAACCTTCCTCGACCATAGTCGGGAAAGGCTGTCCGGTCTTGTTGTTAATGACTTGGATTACACCGACTAGGCTGCTCTCTCCATCCAGTATCGGCACAACCAGCATTTGCTTGGTTCGGTAGCCGGTGCGCTTGTCGACCTCTTGCAAAAAACGCAAGTTGCTGCTGTAACTGGACAACTCCTGCCCGTCGTAGACATCTTTGATATTCAGGGTTTTTTTGTGCACGCCGACATAGCCCGCCACACTTTGTTCGGCAATGGGCAACTTCAGATCTTTGAATGAATTGAGTCCGGTTTTGACTTTGGAGATTAGTGAAACATTGTCTTCGCCCACCACATAAATCGTCAGGCGATCGGCGTTAAACGCGATGCAAATATCTTTACTCACATCGAGCATGATTTCATCGATGTTGCTGGCCGCGTGAACTTTATTGATCACGTCGTTCAGACTTTTGGTAAATTGAAGTTTGCTGCCCGCTCCGCCGACATTCGCTTCGTTACTCATTGCCCATCCCTTACTAGATCATCATGCGCGAGTGGGTCGAACATGATTTTGTTGTTATTAAAAACGATCATTTACATGATTTCTAAAACTCAAAAATCTGGTTGTTCAGCAACATTTTAGGATGCAGTCTCTGCCGCGCCTGATCAATCTCGCGCATGATTAATTCGACCTCACCCGGTTTCAAATGAGTAATGAATATTTCCGCATCACCGGTGAATTTTGCCAATTCTTCGATCAATAAACTGGGGCACAAATGTTTGGACAACACTGCCAATTCCAATTCGCCATTGGAAAATGCCGTCTCGATTATGATGTGCCGAAGGTTGGCGATTTGATTGACTACCGACCAAAGCGTGTCATTGCTGGTTGTATCACCGGTGAACACCAAACTCGCCGTACCGCTATCAAGGTGATAACCCACCGCCGGCACAACATGGTTGGCCGGAATGGCGGTGATTTTTCTGCCCTGTAGCGCAATCACTTCACCCACACTGATAGATTGATAGCGCATGAAAGGATGTTGCGCGTTGGGAATCTCGCTAAAATCCGGCCATATTTTCCAATTGAAAATATGTTGTTTGAGGATATCCAGCGTTTCACTGGTCGCGTACAAAGTGATGGGTCGATCCCGCATAAAACCGACGCTGTCTATGAGCAGCGGAATGCTGGCGATATGATCCAAATGCGAATGGGTTACAAAGATGTGGTCAATCTTGCCCAACTCGGACAAGCTCAATTCGCACACACCCGTTCCCGCATCAATCAGGATATCGTGGTCGAGCAGAAACGAGGTGGTGTGTAGATTTCCACCTATCCCGCCGCTACATCCCAATACACGGAGTTTCATCGTCTTAGTGACCTCATTCATTTGGTTTCGAAAACATAGACTCCGTCCCAATCACTGGGCGGTGGATTTTTTCGAAAGTGCACAATACGTTCAACGTAGATTTTATACAACTCGGTTTGAGGTGACATACGTTGCAGATTATATAGCTGTAGCTCCGCTTGTTCCCAATTCTGTTGTTGATACAGGCGGCGCATCTCGTGAAACAACTTCAATTCCTCCAGCACGGCTTTGTCCACCGCCCCCGCTATTCCTATTGGCTCAAAAATCGCGACGGGCTTATCTTTACCTTTTACACGCACATGGTCAAGCTCGCGAAACACAATATCTCTAACCGCCTTGCGTGTGTTCTCACCCACAACGATACCAACCCCGTATCGTTTCGTGATGCCTTCCAAGCGCGAGGCCAGATTCACCTCGTCCCCCATCACCGTGTAGGCCACCCGCACTTCGGAACCCATATTACCGACACTTACCCGCCCAGAGTTAATTCCCACACCGACTTTAATCGGCGGCCATCCGCGCGCGGCGAAATGCGGTTGTAGCTCTTGCAATTTTTCCTGCATCTCTATACCGGCCAATATAGCATTGCGGGCGTGATCCATCAGCGGATTCGGCGCGCCCCAAAATGCCATGATGCAATCGCCCATATATTTATCCACTTTGCCCTGATGCTTGGAAACGACAAGCGACAAAGGTGTCAAAAACTCGTTCATCAACTGGCTCAACGCCTTCGGATCCAAGCCTTCGGATATGGTCGTGAAATTACGCACATCGGAAAATAACACCGTCATCTCGCGGCTCTCCCCCTCCATGGACACCACCTGTTCGGGATGTTTGCTCATTTCATCAACCAACTCGGTCGGCACATATTTCCCGAACAGATGGGTGATTTGCCGTTTAGTGCGGGACTCCACAAAATAGCCATAGGACATATTCAGCGCAAAAATCACCACGACCATCACCAAACTGTTCGCAATCGGCATAACCACATCAGCGTAATGCCATACTCCCAGACTCAATCCTTGACTGAGCGCGAACAAAAAAAACGACACCAAAATGGCGCGCATCGGCGACAACAACGGCAACAGCACGCTCAATACTACGCCCACCAACAACAGCCATAATACTTCCGCGCCCATCATATACGCGGGTTGCTGCTTCAACTTTTGATCGAGGATGCCGGCTATCATATTCGCATGAACTTCGACTCCCGGATACACTTCCGATACTGGCGTTGAACGCATATCCAACAAGCCCGGCGCGGTCGTGCCAACCAGCACGATTTTATCTTTAAGTTCGGCAAGATTGACCCGGCCATGCAACACATCGGCAACAGAGATATACCTAAAGCTTCCCTTCCGTCCGCGATACGGTATCAATGCGGCAACATTTTGATCGACCGGAATTTTCAGCAGGCGACTGCCCGAACCCAGCTCCAACCATTCCAAGCCAGAGTATCCAAGTTCTTTATCGGCCGCGAATCCCAACTTTACCTGTGGTTCGCCCAAATAAACTTGCAGGATGGCCAGCGACAAAGACGGGTAATACGAACCGTTGTATTCGGCGATCATGGGCACACGCCTGACCACACCATCCTCGTCAACCAGCGGATTAAAATGTCCCGCACCCGATGCCGCCGCTTGCAACTCCGCCAAGTTCGCACCATAACCGTTCCATGTGGTGAACCCGATCAAACTATCTTTGAACATCCCCGCAGGAAACGCCGAAGGCGGCAGCGCGCCCGAAATATTCCGTTCCTGCTCATTAGTAAAATAGTAACCCAGTACTACTTTGCGATTCTTGATTTTGTCGGCAAACAACTTATCGTATTCAAGCTGTGGCTGGATTTGATTCAGCGCGTTCTGAAAAGCCGCATCATCTTTAAGCTGTTCTTGCCCGATTTTTTGCAACACCTGCAAACCGGAACTATTGTCACGTTCGGCAAACACCACATCAAAACCCACGGCAGCGACACCGTAATGATCGAACAATTCATCCATCAATAACGCGAGTCGGTCACGACTCCACGGCCACCTGCCTTCTTCTTTCAGACTCTTTTCGTTGATGTCCAAAATCACAACACGCTCATCAACCCCGGCTGGCATACTGAGGCGCAAACGATAATCGTAAATAATTTCCGACAAGCGATCGACAAAATGCAGGCGATAAAAATGAGCCGCATTCCCCATGAACAGGGTAACCAGCAACAAGCCGAGCATCATCAGTATTGCATTTTTCTTCAACTCGATTCCTAGCCCAAGGCGATTGAAAATACGTGCAATGAAAGTGCCAAAGTGACTCTAGCTCTTGTAAAAAAATTCCATTTTCACGCCAGCCAGTTCGATCAAATCATGGTCGTTCAATTCACGGGGCTGATCACTCAGCGCATGTCCGTTGACCAAAGGGAAGCTCGTGCCTTCCACATGCGTGATATAAAATCCGTGGGGTCTGCGCGCCAGAACGGCAACCTGCACACCGGGTTTACCCAGGGTGGTCAGACTTTTCACCAACTCCAATTCTTTGCCCGCATTGGGACCGGTCAAAATCTGCACCACTGGGA
>JBAVPP010000013.1:0-6161 GCA_049693175.1 Gallionella sp.
AGTCCGCCCATCACGCCGATTTGATTGTTTTCGATGCGTAGTATGGATTCCATTTCACGCGTTTGCGTTTGCGGAATTCTGCTGATGACTCCGGCTTTGGCGAGATCGGGATTGGGGTCGTTGACGAAAGTGGTGACGCGTGAAATGGATGGCTTCAGATTAAACAGTACGCTATCGTTGTCGCTGATTTGCGGAGTCACGCTCATGGTGAATCCAACTGGCAGCGTCTTGGGTTCGCTGGTGTAGCTGGTGGTGAAACTGGTTTGATTGTTGACGGTGGTCGCGCCAACGATGAAATACACCAGATTGTCGACGACTTTGATGAGCGCGGTCTGGTTGTTCATCACGCTGACTTTGGGGCTGGACAACACGCGCACCTCGCCGAAAGATTCCAGTAGTGACACTTGTTGCGCGATACTGTTGGCGGTGGGATTGCTGATAACACCGAGGATGCCGTTGCCGACGGCGGTAGGTAATCCCGCGCTGTTTTCCACGATTTTGAAAGTGTTGCCACCGGATTTTAGGATGCCCGTCCAGTTGATGCCCTGCTGATAATTGTCGCTCAGGCGCACTTCCACAATCGTCGCTTCTATCATCACCTGGCGATGCGCATTGCTCATTACTTGGTCGATAAAGATTTGGATCTTTTCATGTTGATGCCCAGTGGCGCGTACCGTGATCAAACCCGTTTCGGGATTGGCGATGACGGACGCGGCTTCGCGAAAAGTGTTGCGTTTGGTGACGGTGATGTCGCCTTCTTCGATGCTGACCGGATTGGGACTATTTTCCAAACCAATCTTAGGCGCGGATTTTTTTGTGCTATTGGGCAAGGGTGCTCCCGTGCCGCTGCTACTGCCGGACTTGCTTTGTTGCACGGTGGTTTCGCTTGATCCTTCCGGCAAGATTTTATCTGTCTCGTGCAAAATATCTTTGATGTTTTGCGTCAGCGTTTCCCAAAAACGATTCTTGGAATTGTCCTTGATAGTGATGGAAGAATTGTTCACGGAATTGCCCGCGTTCGCCGCCGTGGATGTGACTTGCGCGCTGGTCACCACGGTGCTTTCCGAGTCACGCGCCATGTTCACGTAATCGATTTTGTAGCTGTGCAAATACGGTGTGTCCGGCATCACAATCAGCGTGCCGTTATTGAGTTCGTAACGCATATCGATTTGCCTAGAAATGCGCTGCAAAATCTGCGGCAAGGTTTGGTTGATGGCGTTGAGCGTGACTAAACCTGCTATGCCGCCGTGAATGTCGATATTGATTTTGGCATCGCGTGCCAGCGTGAATAAAATTTCCTGCGCGGACACGTTGGCGACGACTACGCTATAGCTTTCCAAGCTGTGGGCGGGTTGGGGCGGTGGCAGAATCACGCTGTTTTTGAGGTAAGCGGGCGTGTCGTCGGATAGCTTGGGCGAGCTTAAGTCGCGCTGTAGATGTTGCCCGGAAACTTGGATGGGTTCGGTGCCGCAACTGCTCAGACATAGCATGGCAGCACAGAGTGTTAGTGTGTGGGATGGTCGCATGTTGGCTACTCCCTTCTTTTGTGCTGCGCATAATCAAGTTGCCGTACTTCAGCCGTTCACTCTGGATCTTTCCTGCGCATCCATGCGGCTGTATAAGGTGGTGCGATTGATGCCTAGCAGTCGTGCCGCGTCTGTAATGTTGTGCGCGGCAAGTTTAAGCGCGGCATCTATGTACAGATTTTCCTGGGCGCGTAATTCGCGATCCAAATCAAAATGACCGTCTTGTATCCTTTGCTGGACTGACGCGGATTGTTCGTTTGCTTCATTAAGCTGGGGGCTATCAAATTCGGTCAGCAATCGCTTGCGCTGTATGGTTTGTCCGGGATATTTTGCGGTCAGGCGCAACACGATATTGCGCAATTCGCGGGTGTTGCCGGGAAAGTAATAGTGTTCCCATGCCACCATCGCGTCGGCAGAAAACTCGAACGGCAGACATTGGAATTGTCGTGCGTAATGTTCGCGGAAGTGGCGCAACAGCAACAGCTTGTCCGCGCCCAATTCACGCAATGGTGGCGCAGTGATGGCAAACACATTGAGGCGGTGATATAAATCGGCGCGAAATTTCCCCAATGCGACTTCGTTGCGCAGATTGCGGTTGGTGGCGGCGAGAATTCGGGCATGGCTGTGGCGTGTGTGCGTTTCACCAACGCGCTGATATTCGCCGTTTTCCAGTACCCGCAATAAACGCGCTTGTAAATCCAGCGGCAACTCGCCAATCTCATCCAAAAATAAAGTCCCGTCGGCAGCCTCTTCAAAAAATCCTGCCTGGGTGCGGTATGCGCCGGTGTACGCGCCCTTGCTGTGGCCGAATAAGGTGGTTTCCAATAGCGTAATCGGAACGGACGCACAATTAAGTGTCTTGAAATTTGCGCGGTTGGCGCGGCTGAGTTTTTGTAGCGCGAGCGCGATTAACTCCTTGCCACAACCCGATTCGCCCTGAATCAAAACGGGAAACGGTAACGCCGCATAGCTGGTGATTTGTTGGCGTAACAGATGGATGGCGGGACTCAATCCGACAATATCCAGTTGTTCTGATTCAGGCGCGTTACGCTCATCTTCAAACGTGTTGCGAGTGTCCGCAGTCGCTCTTGGTGAGTCAGAGAACACTGACAGTGCGGGACGTTTTGACATGATGTAGGATACTGGCGATATAAGTGAAAACGGGTGAAGAAAGCATAGTCATCGCGCATGGCAAATTCAATATGCATAAAAGCCTATATATAAATAGGGTTTTTATGTTTTATTGAGTAAGCGCAAGGTTGTAGTTTAGAATGGAACGATTATTTAACAGGGTCACCCAATTTGTCTTCCTCACCATTGGTTGAAATTCGCGATCTCAATTTCGCCTACGATAAGCGCGCCATTTTGCAAGGCATCAATATGACCTTCCATAAAGGCAAGTCGATTGCCATTATGGGTTCAAGCGGTTGCGGCAAAACCACCTTGCTGCGTCATATCGGTGGCGCGCTCAAGCCCACCAAAGGCTATGTCAAAGTCGATGGAAAAATCATGCACGAGCTGAATCAGGAAGGCCTGTACGCGATGCGTCGCAAGATGGGTATGCTGTTCCAGTTTGGCGCGCTATTTACCGATATGTCGGTATACGACAACGTGGCATTCCAGATGCGCGAGCATACCGATTTGCCTGAAGAATTAATTCACGATTTGGTGATGATGAAGCTGCATGCGGTGGGGCTGCGCGGCACACATAATCTGATGCCGTCGGAGTTGTCGGGCGGGATGGCGCGGCGTGTCGCGTTGGCGCGCACCGTGGCACTCGACCCGATGCTCATCATGTACGACGAACCGTTCGCCGGTCTCGATCCGATTTCGCTGACCGTGGTCGGCGATCTGATCCGCCGCTTGAACGACGCGCTGGGCGCGACTTCGGTGATCGTGACGCATGACGTGCAAGAGTCATTGAAGATTGTCGATTATGTTTATTTCATGGCGGGCGGTGTGATTGTGGCGGAAGGAACGCCGGATGAGATACGCGCGTCCGACAAGGAGTTCGTGCATCAGTTTGTGCATGGTGAAATGGATGGGCCTGTGCCGTTCCATTATCCGGGCGGGGATTACCGTCAAGATTTGCATTTGCGGACTTAACGATATGGCTGTTCAAAAATCTATCCAAGCGATTGGACATCGCGTTATCAATGCCGTGTGGCGCATTGGTATGGCGAGCCGGTTCTTTTTTCTGACTCTGATTTATTCCGGTAACGGCTTTCGCCGTTTTCGTCTAATCACCAAAGAATTATTTTCCACCGGCGTGATGTCGCTCATTATCATCATTGTGGCGGGCTTGTTCGTCGGCATGGTGTTGGGGCTGCAAGGTTATGAAACCCTAAAGCGTTATGGTTCTGAATCAGCTCTCGGCGTGATGGTGGCATTGGGGCTGGTGCGCGAATTAGGACCAGTGGTGGCGGCTTTGTTGTTCGCCAGTCGCGCCGGCTCGGCGATGACCGCCGAGATTGGTTTGATGAAAGCCACCGAGCAAATCTCCGCGATGGAATTGATGGCAGTGAATCCGATTGCGCGTATCGTCGCGCCGCGTTTTTGGGCGGGCGTAATCTCCATGCCCTTGCTGGCGGCGATGTTCAGCGCGGCGGGTATATTCGGCGGCTACTTTGTGGGCGTGGTGCAAATCGGCGTGGACGAAGGTTCGTTCTGGTCGCAAATGCAAGCAGCGGTGGATTTCAAACACGACATCCTGAATGGTGTGTTAAAAAGTTTTGTGTTCGGCGTGGTGGTGACGGTCATTGCTTTGTTTGAAGGTTACGATGCGCCGCCGACCGCCGAGGGTGTGTCGGGCGCGACGACGCGCACCGTGGTGACTTCTTCGCTGGCGATTTTGATGCTGGATTTTGTTTTAACCGCAATGATGTTTGGAGGCAATGAATAATGGAACGTACTAAATTGGATTTATGGGTGGGCATGTTTGTCGTGGCGGGTATTGGTGCTTTGGTGATGTTGGCGATGAAGGTCGGAAACCTCAGCACTTACAATGTGTCGGAGACCTACCAAGTTCAGGCCTATTTTTCAAATATCGGCGGATTAAAACCTAAAGCATCGATACGCAGCGCGGGTGTATTGGTTGGACGTGTGACTGACATCTCGCTGGATACCGAACGATATGAAGCCAAGGTCAGTATGAGTTTGGATAAGCGTTATCCTTTCCCGAAAGATACGTTCGCGAATATTTTGACTTCTGGTTTGCTGGGTGAGCAATACATTGGTCTGTCACCGGGCGGCGATAGCGAAATGCTCAAAGCGGGCGATCAAATCAAGAAGACTCAATCTGCGATGGTGCTGGAAGATTTAATAGGTAAGTTCATTTACAGCAAAGCGGATGAAACAGCGAAATAATTAAGGAGAATCACAATGAATAGATTTCAAAAAATACTTTTTGGTTTTTTCTTGCTAGCGGGTTTCAGCGCGGCTCATGCGGACATAGTCGCGCCGGACGCGTTGATTCAAAGCACCGTGCAAGATGTGTTGGCGGTGGTCAAACAAGACAAAGATATTCAGTCGGGCAACAAAGATAAAGTAGTGGCATTGGTGGATGCCAAAGTGTTGCCGCACTTCGATTTCAAGCGCATGACGCAATTGTCGGTGGGTAAATATTGGCGCACGGCAACTGAAGAACAAAGGCAATCACTGATAAAAGAATTTAGAACCATGCTGGTTCGCACTTACACCAAAGCCTTCACCGGTTATCACGATCAAAGTGTGGAAGTGAAGCCGGTCAGAATGGCGGCTGCCGATACCGAAGTGACCGTGAAAACTAACATTCTCAAGCCCGGTGCGCCCGCTATCGCGGTCAACTACGAGATGGAAAAGACGGCGGATGGCTGGAAGGTATTCGATCTTTCTATCGAAGGTGCGGGACTGGTGCAAACGTATCGCGACACCTTCGGTAAAAAAGCCGAAGAAAGTGGGATCGATGGCTTGATCAAAATGCTGGTGGACAAAAACACCGGCTCTACAACCGCCAAGGCTGAGTCAAAGTGATTGCTTTAGACGGGAATCGTTTGCAGGTAAGTGGTGTCTTGACCATGAACACCGTGCCCGTTTTGTATGCGGAAGGTATACCGCACTTGAATCTCGAAAATCTGGTGGTGGATTTCGCCAAGGTCGAGCTGGTCGATTCATCGGCGGTCAGTTTGTTATTGGGCTGGCTGCGTGTTGCCACGAAAAATAAATGTGATTTGCAAGTCACCAATCTCCCTGACAGTCTGAAGAGTTTGGCGACTCTGTATGGTGTGGCAGAGATGTTGCCCGCACAAGTCGCGTAATTTCTTTGCCGGGACTATCGGGTCTCGCGCCCTTAATCGGCACTTTTTTAGTATCATGCGCATCCTTTGATAAAGTGATGCGCTTTTTTTCGTCGCGAATTTCCGCCGATGGATAACGTTAATTGCAATTTATATTTCGAGACACAGCATGATAGTCACTCCAGAAAGTATCCAGATTAATATCGCACAAGGTATGCTCACCGAGCATTTAACCGTAGTGGGCGACGGTCAGCATTTTGAAGCGGTGGTGGTCAGCGCGGCGTTTGACGGCAAGAGCCGCGTGCAACGCCACCAGTTGGTGTACCAGACTTTGGGCGACCGGATGCGTGCCGAAATCCAC
>JBAVPP010000014.1:0-10667 GCA_049693175.1 Gallionella sp.
TTCCAGCAATTTAACTTTCACCACTTGGCCTTCTTTCAGATGATCAGTGACCGCTGCAACACGCTCGTGGGCAATTTGCGAAATGTGCAACAAACCGTCTTTGCCCGGCAGAATATTGACCAGCGCGCCGAAGTCCAACAGCTTGACCACCGGACCTTCATAGACCTTGCCGACTTCCACATCCGCAACGATGTCGCTGATGCGTTTTTTCGCCAGCTCGCCGCCTTCGCTGCTCACGCAAGCGATGGTGATGTTACCCGCTTCGTCGATGTCGATGGTTGTGCCGGTTTCTTCGGTCAACGCACGTATCACCGCGCCGCCTTTACCGATTACATCGCGGATTTTTTCAGGATTGATTTTCATCTTGATCATGCGTGGCGCGAACTCGGACAGTTCGGTGCGTGCCGTAGGCATCGCTTGTTTCATCAGACCCAAGATGTGCAACCGACCTTCACGCGCCTGAGTCAATGCGGCTTGCATAATCTCGCGGGTGATGCCGTTGATTTTGATATCCATTTGCAAGGCGGTTACGCCCGTCTCTGAGCCCGCCACCTTAAAATCCATATCGCCCAGATGATCTTCATCGCCCAAGATATCGGTCAACACGGCGAAGCGATTGCCGTCCTTAATCAAGCCCATCGCGATACCGGCGACATGTGCTTTGAGTGGCACGCCCGCATCCAACAAGGACATGCAACCACCGCACACCGAAGCCATAGAGCTTGAACCGTTGGACTCGGTGATTTCCGAAACCACGCGCATCGCATAACCAAAATCTTCCTCGCTAGGCAACACTGCCACCAGCGCGCGTTTAGCCAAACGACCATGACCAATTTCGCGGCGTTTCGGTGTACCGACGCGGCCTGTTTCGCCAGTGGAATACGGAGGGAAATTGTAATGCAACATAAAGCGATCGCTGCGCTCACCTTGCAAGTCGTCGAGCTTTTGCGCATCGCGCAAACTGCCCAACGTCGCCACCACGATCGCTTGTGTTTCGCCGCGTGTGAACAGCGAAGAACCATGGGTGCGTGGCAACACGCCGTTGCGTATGGTGATAGGACGCACGGTGCGGGTATCGCGACCGTCGATGCGCGGCGCACCGCTCAAAATCTGACCGCGCACAATCTTGGCTTCCAACGCGCTGAATAAATCGTTTACCTGATTTTTTTCAATATCCGCATTTTCCGCCGTCACCGCCGCCATCACTTTGCTTTGGATTGCGGCAATCGCAACAGTGCGTTCCTGTTTGGAACGAATCGCATAAGCCTGTTGTAGCTCAACGTCCGCCAGTTGCGCGATGCGCGCAATCAGGGCTTCGTTCTTGGCTGGAGCTGTCCAATCCCATTCATCTTTACCGACCGCATCGGCCATTTCATTGATGGCGTTGATCACCACTTGCATTTGTTCATGACCAAACATGACCGCGCCCAACATGATGTCTTCGGATAATTGCTGCGCTTCGGATTCGACCATCAACACCGCGTGACTCGTACCGGCAACCACTAAGTCCATTTGCGAAGTCGCCAATTCAGTCATGGTTGGATTCAGCAAATATTTGCCATCCGCATAACCCACACGCGCCGCACCGATAGGGCCGTCGAAAGGAATACCGGAAATCGCTAAGGCAGCAGACGCGCCTATCATCGCGGGAATATCGGCATCAATTTCGCTGTCGGACGACATCACGGTCGCAACGATTTGCACTTCGTTATAAAAACTCTCAGGGAACAAGGGGCGCAACGGACGATCAATCAGACGTGAAATCAAAATTTCTTTTTCGCTAGGACGACCTTCGCGTTTGAAAAAGCCGCTAGGGATTTTTCCTGCCGCGTAAGTCCTTTCCATATAGTCAACCGTCAGCCGGAAAAAATCCTGCTCAGGTTTCGCATCTTTTCTGCCAACCACCGAGACTAATACCACGGTGTCACCCAGGCTCACCAACACCGCAGCGGTGGCTTGGCGCGCGATTTCGCCGGTTTCGATAGTCAGTTGTTGATTGCCGTAGGCGAATGATTTTTTATAGTGACTCAAGATAACCTCTTAGACGTAAAGGACGCAACGCTGCGCCGGATAAATAGACATGCCAAAACAACACGGGCCGCTATCGCGACCCGGCTTAACTACGAGATTACTTACGAATCGCTAGGCGTTCAATCAGCGTGCGATAGCTCGCATCATTTTCGCGCTTCAGGTAATAGAGCAACTTACGGCGGCGGCTAACCAGACGCAACAGACCGCGACGGGAATGGTGATCCTTGGTGTTAGTCTTGAAATGCTCGGTCAAGTAATTGATACGCGCGGTAATCAAAGCCACTTGCACTTCGGGGGAACCTGTGTCGCTCTGGGCACGTTGAAAGTCGGTAACGATTTGCGCTTTTTGCGCGGCTGTAATTGCCATTGGTTTTACACTCCTAAAAAAAGTTGCGCATTCTAACCCAAAACGCGCCCAATACTCAACCCTGAATTTTCCAACTTGCCTGCCCACTCCCCGAATCGTTCACTCGGTGTTATCCTTCCTACTATGAAAAATATTATTGATTCCATCCAAGACTACAACGCATCCCGAGAACCCGAACGACTGGCACTCAAGTATCAAGCCATGCGACAGGATGCATTCTCCTTCATGCGCGCCACTTGCCACTTGTATTACCAGGATTGGTCCGCTGCCGATGCGACGCTGAATAACGCGCCACTGGCGTGGATTTGCGGCGACCTGCATCTGGAAAATTTTGGTTGCTACAAAGCCGACAACCGTCTGGTTTATTTTGATCTAAACGACTTTGACGAGGCGATGCTCGCTCCCGAGAGTTGGGAGTTGGGTCGTTGGCTGACCAGCATCATGGTGGCGGCAAAATCTTTGCAATTACCCAAAGCCGACGCGTTAAATTTATGCAAATTGGGCTTGGATAGTTATGCCGCCGCCCTGCGTGCCGGCAAGGCTCGCTGGCTGGAGCGCGAAACTGCAAAAGGCATGATTAAGAGCCTGCTTAACCCTTTGACGTTACGCAACCGAACCACTTTTTTGAATAGCCGCACCCGGTTACGCAAAGGAAAACGCAGTATTACGGTGGATGGCAAACGCGCGCTGGCACTTTCGGCAGAAGAAAAAAACGAGGTCATGGACTTTATTCGAGATTATGCCCGCTCACAATCCAACCCCGGATTTTATCGCCCGCTGGATGCGGCAAAACGTATCGCCGGTACGGGTAGTTTAGGTATCGATCGCTACGTCATTTTGATCGAAGGACATGGCAGTCCTGACCGGAATTATTTACTCGACCTTAAACAAGCCATCCCCAGCGCGTTAACGCCCTACGTTAAAAATAAACAACCCGAATGGCGCAACGAAGCGGAGCGTGTCGCCAGCGTCCAGCATTGGGCACAGGCCATCGCACCGGCGTTTCTCACCGCCGTCACCTTTCGCGGCAAACCCTTTGTGCTAAAAGGCTTGCAAGCCACTCAGGATAGACTTGCGCTGGAGTCGTGGAACGGCAAAATAAAACGCTTGGAGCAGGTAATACAAAGCATGGGTGAAGCCGTGGCCTGGAGTCATCTGCGCAGCGGTGGACGGTCAGGCTCCGCCATCACGGATGAATGGATTGCGTTTGGAAAGCGTCAAGACTGGCAAGTTCCTTTGCTAAAATACGCCAGCAATTACGCAAAAAAAATCGAGTCGGACTGGAAAAAATATAGCCGTGAATTTGATCGGCCCGGCTCGAAACTGCACAAGACCGTGAATAAAAAATAGCCGAATTATTCTCGACTCCCTACCCAAAAAAATTTAGGAGCTTATATGTCTGGAGATGGTTTCCATGTGCATGGCGCACATGAACACGAGCTTGAGCATCATGCGCAAAGTGGCGATGGTCTCGCGGGACAAATCGCGATTTTCACTGCCATTCTCGCCACCGTGGGCGCGCTTATCAGCTATCAGGGTGGTGCGACGCAGAACGAAGCTATGTTGATGAAAAATGAAGCGGTGCTGAAAAACACCCAAGCCTCGGACCAGTGGAGCTTGTATGAGTCCAAAAGTAATAAAGGTCATTTGATGGAACTGGCGGCGGAACTCGCACCCGTCGACAAGCAAGGCTATTACAAAGAACAAGTGCAGAAGTACGCCAAGGATAAACAAGAGGTCAAACAAAAAGCCGAAGCTTTGGCGGTGGAAGCGGAAAAAGCCAATCAGGAAAGCGAACATCTGATGCATCCGCACCACAAACTGGCTCAGGCGATGACACTCATTCAAATTGCGATTTCCTTGGCTTCCGTCACCGTGTTAACGCGCAAAAAATGGCTGTTCGGTGTCGCCGCGCTTTCTGCCGGAGCAGGCACGATTTTATGGGTTATGGCCTTGGTATAAAAGTTATCTTATGTCTTATATCAATCGCATATTCGCATTTTGTATGGCTTGCAGTTTGCTGGCTTCTTGGGCGCAGGCCGACACGACCATCGTCATCGTCCGCCACGGTGAAAAACCGACTATGGGTTTGGGGCAGTTATCCTGCAAAGGACTCAACCGTTCGCTGGCTCTGGCCAATGTGCTGCAATCCCGGTACGGCATACCGGTGGTGATTTACGCACCGAATCCAGCCGACAAAAAATACGACAAAGGTGTGCCCTACGCCTATGTCCGCCCGCTTGCCACCATAGAACCTTTGGCTATTGCTAGCGGCTTGCCCGTCAACCTTGATTGGGACATGCAAGATATTTCACACCTAAGCCGCGCGCTATTATCCCAAACAGAAGGTACGCAAGTCGTCGCATGGGAGCATCATTATGCGGACAAATTAGCGCGGAATTTAATGGCTACGCTGGGAAGCGATCCGACTACTGTTCCAGACTGGAATGATGATGATTTCGACAGCATTTATCGTGTCGACATCGCCGGGCAAATGCCCAACAGGCATGCGGTTTTTACGCGCGAACAACAGGGACTAAATGAGGTCGGTGAGCAATGTCCCAAGTGACCCAAGAGTTTTCTTTATGCCGCTCTAATTTGTTTCGGGGATAATCGTCTTAGCGGCTTGTTTCGCCACACTAGACAATAGACGTTCAGGGGCAAGTCGCCTGCCTTGCAATAGCCCAACACCAATAAAGCCCTGCGCGCCATACAAAGCAATGCGCCCATCCGACAAACCGGTATCTAACCCCAAGCGTTGACCTTGCGCCATGCGTTTAATTTGCACATCATCCAAGTGCAATTTTGGCATGTTCGGCATCAGACTATCCACTGGCAACAATCTGACAAGACGCTGTTCATCACTCATCTCGGTAAGCTGTGCCAACGTATAGCCGTCATGTAAATCAAAATGTGCAATCGCCGTGCGGCGCAAGGCGGTGAGATGCGCGCCGCATCCCAATGCCGCGCCAATGTCTTCACCGAGTGTGCGTATGTACGTGCCTTTGCTGCAACGCACGCTGATGTCCATGTCCACGCCATCAAAACGATGCAGTTGCAATTCTCGTATTACGATGTCGCGCAACTCGCGTTCTATGGTGATCCCCTCGCGTATGTATTCGTACAGCGGTTTGCCTTGATGTTTGAGCGCGCTATACATGGGGGGCAGTTGCTGCAACGACCCGTGAAATCTTTCGAGTACGGCCTGCACTTGTTCCAGTGTGACCTTCACTTCGGAACGCGCGATCACTTCACCTTCGACATCGCCGGTTGCGGTCGTGATACCCAGACGCACCGTGGTGCGGTAAGTCTTATCCGCATCCAGCAGCGTGTTGGAAAATTTGGTGGCTTCGCCAAAACAGATCGGCAATAAACCTGTGGCCAGCGGATCGAGCGTGCCCGTGTGACCGGCTTTTTCCGCTTGAAACAGACGGCGCACCTTTTGCAGCGCGTCGTTGGAGCTAAGTTCCAGTGGCTTGTCGAACAACAGCACACCGTCCAGAGGACGATAGGTACGTGCCATAGCCGGACTACTCTTCCCCTGACAAGGGGAGGTTGGGTGGGATTGCGGAATCGGAATGGAGTTTGTCACTGGCAACGGCCTGATCGATGAGTTGCGACAAATGACTGCCGCGTTCCACCGAACCATCAAACACAAAATGCAATTGCGGCATGATGCGTAATTTCAAACTGCGCGATAACTGCTTGCGCAAAAAACCGCTGGCCCTATCTAAGCCTTCTTGCGCCTCGGCGTGTTTACCATCCAAGCGCGTGAAAAATATTTTGGCGTGTGAATAATCTCCCGCCACTTCCACGCCGGTGATGGTCACCAGACGCACACGCGGATCGTTGATTTCCAGCCGAATCAGCTCCGCAACTTCACGTTGCATCTGCTGACCAACTCGATCCGTTCGCGCGTAATTCGCCATTACAGAACGCGAGCAACTTCGACGATTTCGTAGGCTTCCAATTTATCGCCCACTTCCAAGTCGTTGTAGCCACGCAAAGATAGACCGCACTCGAAGTTGTTTTTCACTTCTTTAACGTCATCCTTAAAGCGTTTCAAAGAATCCAACTCACCGTCATGTATCACCACATTGTTGCGCAACACACGCACTTTCGCGCCACGTTTGACGACCCCCTCCAGTACCATACAACCGGCAATCGTGCCAACTTTAGAAACGGTGAATACCTGACGCACTTCGACCATGCCCATCACGCTCTCGCGTTTTTCCGGTGCCAACATTCCGGACAACGCGGCTTTGATTTCATCGACCATCGCGTAGATGATATTGTAGTAACGAATATCCACGCCGGACGATTCCGCCAACTTGCGCGCCGTCGCATCGGCACGGGTGTTAAAACCGATGACGATGGCTTTAGAAGCCAGTGCCAGATTGATGTCCGACTCGCTAATCGCACCCACACCGCTGTGTATCAGGTTGACTTTGACTTCGCTGGTGGATAATTTTTGCAGCGATTGCGCAATCGCTTCTGCAGAACCCTGCACGTCGGATTTCACAATCAACGACAAGGTGCTGACTTCGCCTTCCGCCATTTGCTCGAACATATTTTCCAACTTGGCCGCTTGTTGTTGCGCCAATTTCACGCCGCGATATTTACCCTGACGGAACAGCGCGATTTCACGCGCGCGTTTTTCGTCGGTCAACACCATCAACTCTTCACCTGCGGCGGGCACTTCGGACAAGCCCTGAATCTCCACCGGGATTGACGGACCCGCTTCGGTAATCGCCTTGCCATTTTCATCCAGCATGGCACGCACACGACCGAACACTGAACCCACCAACACGGCATCGCCGCGCTTCATCGTGCCGGATTGAATCAGCACGGTTGCAACCGGACCTTTACCTTTATCCAAACGCGCTTCGATGACCAAGCCCTTGGCATTGCTGGCGCGCGGAGCTTTGAGTTCCAACACTTCAGCTTGCAGCAACACGCCTTCGAGCAATGCATCGATGCCCTGACCCGACTTGGAAGACACTTCGACAAACATCGCGTCGCCACCCCAATCTTCCGGTACAACACCTTCAGCGACCAACTCTTGCTTGACCCGTTCACTGTTAGCATCAGGCTTATCAATCTTGGTCACAGCAACTACCAAGGGCACATTACCGGCTCGCGCATGGGCAATCGCCTCTTTGGTTTGCGGCATCACGCCGTCATCCGCCGCAACCACCAGAATCACGATGTCGGTAGCCTTCGCGCCTCGCGCACGCATCGCGGTAAACGCTTCATGGCCAGGTGTGTCGAGGAAAGTAATCATGCCGCGCGGCGTGTCCACATGGTACGCGCCAATATGCTGCGTGATACCGCCCGCTTCGCCTGAAGCAACACGGCTACGGCGGATGTAATCCAGCAAAGAAGTCTTACCGTGATCGACGTGCCCCATCACCGTCACAACAGGCGCGCGCGGTTCGAGCGGCACGTCTTTGTGTTCTTCGTCATCCATCAGATACGCATCGGGATCATCCAGCTTCGCTGCCTTGGCGATGTGTCCCATTTCTTCCACGACTATCATCGCGGTTTCTTGATCCAACACCTGATTGATGGTGACCATAGAGCCCATTTTCATCAGAACTTTGATGATCTCGGCAGCCTTGATAGACATCTTTTGCGCCAACTCGGAAACCGTAATGGTTTCGGGAACAGACACTTCATGCACAATGGCCTCGGTCGGCATCACGAACGACTCGCCCGCCGCTTCAGGAGCAACATGCTTGCTGTGTTTGTCGTGACGCTTGCCGCGCACGGGAGTTGCCCATGCGCCGGTGCGATTACCCAGCTTACTATCCGTCTTGCCGCCTTGAGGACGCTTGTGCGAACCTGGCTCATCGCGTTTGGGCAATTGTTTATCCGCAACCTTTGCCGGTTTGACAAAACGCACAACTTTGTCGCCGGGCTTAGGAGCGGCTTTATGCAAAGTGCCTTCTACCGCCGGAGCGGGTGCGACTACAACAACAGGCTCAACGGCTTTAACTACAGGCCGCGCGGAGCGGCGCAATACCGGCGCGCCTATCACCAAATCCACAACAGGATTTTCCGCGATAGGACTAGGCACAACTTCGTTCACCACCGGCTTCACGTCACTCGCCTCGTCAGCTTGATCGGCTTGCACCACCGGCACTTCCGCATCAACCGCATTTTTATTTTTTGCGCGTAGATGCTTGGCTTGCAATTCCGCCGCTTGACGTTCCGCCAACTCGGCTTGTAAACGTGCTTCCGCTTCGCGTACCGCACGCTGTTGGTCATCCACTACCGGGGCATTCACTTCAACAGCAACCGCCGCTGCTTGCGCGGCGGGCGCGGTTACCACTGCTGCTGTATTGAGAGTGGGAACCACACGACGTTTGCGCACTTCAACCTGTATGGTGCGCGCGCGACCGGTGTTGTCCGCTTTTTTGATTTCGCTGGTTTCGCGTCGCGCCAAAGTGATTTTTTTGGCGGCCTTATCGCCACCATGTGCTTGCCGCAAGTGAGCCAACAATTGAGTCTTATCCGCTTCTGAAACGACATCCGACTCTTGCTGCTTTTGAATACCGGCAGCCTGTAGCTGTTCGAGCAGCAATGCAACTGGCAGATTCAATTCAGTTGCAAATTGCGCTACGTTTAATTTTCCCATTTCATTCCTTTGACTACTCTTTAACTACTCATTGCTGACGTTAGACGAACCAAGGTGCGCGCGCCGCCATAATCAACGTATTCGCGCGAGCCGCATCCATTTCGGTGAGTTCAACCAATTCGTCCACGGCGAGATCCGCCAATTGCTCTTGAGTGACAATGCCTTTGGCAGCCAACACTCGCGCGGTATCCGCGTCCATGCCTTCCAGCTTGTTAAGATCCTCAATACCGTGTTCAACCTGCTCTTCATTCACAATCGCTGCGGTCAACAGCACGTTGCGAGCACGGCTGCGCAACTCTTCCACAGTCGCCTCGTCAAAGCCTTCGATTGCCAGCATTTCTTCGACCGGCACATAAGCGACCTCTTCCAAAGTATTAAAGCCTTCTTCGACCAGAATATTCGCCACTTCTTCATCCACGTCCAATTTTTCGATGAACAAAGAACGGATCTTGGAAAATTCTTCCGCGTGTTTTTCGCTGGATTGTTCCACCGTCATAATATTCAGTGTCCAACCTGTCAACTCGGAGGCGAGGCGCACGTTCTGACCGCCGCGACCGATGGCTTGCGCGAGATTCTCTTCCTCGACCACCACATCCATGCTGTGTTTTTCTTCATCGACAACAATGCTGCTGACTTCCGCTGGAGCCAAAGCGTTGATGACATACGTCGCCGGGTCTTCCGACCACAAAATAATATCGACGCGTTCACCTGCCAATTCATTGGTCACACCTTGCACACGCGAACCGCGCATACCAACACAAGTTCCGATTGGGTCGATGCGTGCATCGTTGGAACGCACTGCAATCTTGGCACGTGAACCCGCATCACGCGCCGCGCTCACAATTTCCAAAATCTGTTCTTCGATTTCCGGCACTTCCAGTTCGAACAGCTTAGTCAGCAATTCGTTCGAGGTGCGCGACAACACTACTTGCGGACCGCGCGCGGTGCGATCGACGCGCAGCAGATGCGCTTTGACGCGATCGCCGACACGCAGATTTTCTTTAGGCACCATCTGGTCGCGCGGCAACAAGGCTTCAATCTTACCGAATTCGATAATGGCATTACCGCGTTCCACACGCTTCACCGTACCGGACACCAAATGCTCTTTTCTGTCCATAAAGTCGGCCAGAATCTGCTCGCGTTCCGCATCGCGGATACGCTGAAAAATAACTTGTTTGGCAGCTTGCGCACCAATACGTCCGAAGTCGATTGACTCCAATGGCTCTTCGATAAAACCGCCCAGTTCGATACTGGCATCGTGTTTTTTCGCTTCTTCTAATTTGATGTGTAGTTCAGGTGTTTCGAATGTCTCGTCGTCCATCACTTCCCAACAACGGAAAGATTCGTATTCACCAGTGTTGCGATCAATCGCCACGCGCACATCCGCCTCTTCATCGGCAAAACGTTTTTTGGTCGCCGAGGCTAACGCGGACTCCAACGCACCAAACACCACTTCCTTGTCCACATTCTTTTCGCGTGACAGGGCATCAACCAACAACAACACTTCTCTGCTCATACTATTCTCCAGCTCTTAAACTTGACGTTAATGACATCGACGCGCGGCACGCGTCCAATTAAAAAGTTGGCACTAAACGCGCCTTATCCAAATTCGCCAATTCGATTGCGACC
>JBAVPP010000015.1:0-3737 GCA_049693175.1 Gallionella sp.
GCTACGGCAAGTCCCGTTGGCGAATGCCGAAGATGTGAATCGCGCGGTTGCCGCCGCCAAAGCTGCCTTCCCCGACTGGCGCGATACGCCGCCATTGCGCCGTAGTCGCATCTTAAATAAATTCCGCGAACTGTTGGAAACGCACCGCGCCGAGCTGGCGCAACTCGCCAGTGAAGAACACGGCAAGACGCTGGAAGATGCCGCAGGGTCAGTGCAACGCGGCATTGAAGTGGTGGAGTTCGCCGTCGGTGCGCCACATCTGCTTAAAGGCGAACACGCCGAGAATGTCGGGCGCGGTGTTGATTGCCATTCCATGCTCCAGCCTATCGGCGTGTGCGTCGGCATCACACCGTTTAATTTTCCCGCGATGGTGCCGATGTGGATGTTTCCGATTGCCATCGCCTGCGGTAATACCTTCATTTTGAAACCGTCGGAAAAAGTGCCGTCGTGTAGTTTGCGCATGGCGGAATTATTCAAAGAAGCGGGGCTGCCGGACGGCGTGTTCAATGTCGTGCCCGGCGACAAAGAAGCGGTCGATGCCTTGCTCATTCATCCCGATGTGCGCGCGATTTCTTTCGTCGGCTCGACTCCCATTGCGAAATATATTTACCAGACCGCCGCGCATCACGGCAAGCGTGTGCAGGCCTTGGGCGGCGCGAAAAATCACGCGGTGGTGTTGCCCGATGCGGATATGGATTTCACCGCCGATGCGATTATGGGCGCGTCGTATGGTTCGGCGGGCGAGCGTTGCATGGCGATTTCGGTGGTGGTCGCGGTGGGTGAGTGTGCCGATACCATCGTGGCGAAATTAAAATCGCGCGCAGAAAAATTAGTCATCGGCGCGGGCAATCAAAAAGGCGTGGATATGGGGCCCGTTATTTCGTCCGCGCATAAAAACAAAATCATCGGTTTTATTAACGACGGCGTGGCGCAAGGCGCGACCTTGGTGACGGATGGACGCGGCGTGAAAGTTGCGGGACACGAAGGTGGATATTTTGTCGGTGCGACGCTGTTTGACCACGTCACGTCTGCGATGACGATCTATCAGGAAGAAATTTTTGGCCCGGTATTGTGCGTGTTGCGCGTGGCGACTTTGGACGAAGCAATCGCGCTTATTAACAGCAACCAGTATGCGAACGGCACGGCGATTTTTACTGGCTCAGGCGGCGCGGCGCGACGTTTCCAAAATGAGATTGAAGTCGGCATGGTCGGCATTAACGTGCCGATTCCGGTGCCGATGGCGTTCTTTTCTTTCGGCGGCTGGAAGTCTTCGCTGTTCGGCGATTTGCACATGCACGGCATGGAAGGCATTTATTTTTACACACGCACCAAAGCCATCACCACGCGCTGGCCGGTAGCATCCGATAAAAAAGTGTCGTCGCTGGTGATGCCGACGTTGGGTTAAATGAATAGTAGAACGGAAAAATTTTAGCCACAGAGAGCACAGAGAAAAGCAAATAATTGGCATGTGTTTGTGGGCGGAAAATATGTGGTTGAGATCGTCACGCTCTGTGTTCTCTGTGAACTCTGTGGCTGGCTTTTAGCGGGAATAATGAATAGGAGAACGCAATGTCTATCAACATCGGTTTCATCGGCCCCGGCATTATGGGCGCGCCTATGGCACTCAATTTGATGAAGGGCGGACACAAGCTATGGGTGTATGCGCGTCGCCCGGAAGCCGCGCAGGCATTGGTCGCAGCGGGTGCGACCATCTGCGGCTCGGCTGCGCAAGTCGCGGAACATGCCGATGTGATTTTCATTATCGTGTCGGACACGCCGGATGTGGAAAGTGTGATTTTTGGCGAACTGGGCATTATGACTTCGGCGCGTCCCGGCACGGTCATCGTCGATATGAGTACCATCTCGCCGACGGCCACACGCAATATTGCGGAGCGTCTCGCCACGCATGGAATCGAGATGTTGGATGCACCTGTTTCCGGTGGCGAATCCGGCGCGATCAACGGCACGCTGTCCATCATGGTCGGCGGCAAAGCTGAGGTGTTCGAGCGCGTCAAACCACTGTTTGAATGTATGGGAAAAAACATCGTGCATATCGGCGATCACGGTGCAGGACAAGTGGCGAAAGCGTGTAATCAAATCGTGGTCGCGGTGACCATAGAAGCCGTGGCGGAAGCCCTGACTTTCGCGCGCAAAAACGGGGTTGATGCGGCAAAAGTGCGCGAGGCATTGATGGGCGGATTTGCCGGCAGCAAAATCATGGAAGTGCATGGCAAACGTATGCTGGACAACGATTTTAAGCCGGGCTTCAAAGTCGGCTTGCACCAAAAAGATATGCGCATCGTGATGGAAACCGCGCATCAATTAGGCGTGGCATTGCCCGCCGCCGCGCTGGTCACGCAGCATCTCAACGCGCTGATGGGCACGGGCGACAAAGATTTGGATTCGGCGGCGATGGTGAAAGTCATCGAACGCATGTCAGGCTTGGGCGAGTAAGCATCGTGGAAAAAATTGTGTTTTTGGATGCGGCAACGGTCATTGCGGAAATACGCAAACCGTCATTTGCGCACGACTGGATTTCCTATCCGGCGACGAGTACCGAGCAAGTCGTATCGCGTTTGCAACACGCCACTATCGCGATTAGCAACAAGGTGGTACTGAGTCGTGACGCGCTGGCGCAATTGCCCAAACTAAAGGTAATCGCTATCGCTGCAACCGGCACGAATAATGTCGATTTGGACTATTGCCGCGAGCGCGGCATCGTCGTTTGCAACATCCGTAATTACTCGGTGCATAGCGTGCCCGAGCATGTGTTTATGT
Organism: Gallionella sp.; assembly: GCA_049693175.1. GTDB lineage: Bacteria > Pseudomonadota > Gammaproteobacteria > Burkholderiales > Gallionellaceae > Gallionella. The sequence goes on from JBAVPP010000015.1 coordinate 2,779, forward strand.
TGACGCTGGCATTGCGCCGCAATTTACTGGCGTTCCTCGACGAGGTGAAAAACGGCGCGTGGCAAGCGTCGGAGCAATTCTGTTTGTTCACGCATCCGGTGCAAGATTTATTCGGCAGCACCTTGGGCATTATCGGCAATGGTGCGATAGGAAATTCCGTGGCAACGATTGCCGCCGCGTTCGGCATGAAAATTTTGCGTGCTGAACACAAAGGTGTCACCGCAGTGCGACCCGGTTACACCGCCTTTGATGAAGTGTTGAAACGCAGCGATGTGATTACATTGCATCTGCCGCTCAATGAGCAGACGCGTCATCTGATTAGCACCGTTGAATTTGAAATAATGCAACGCCACGCGTTGCTGATTAACACCGCACGCGGTGGCTTGGTGGATGAGGTTGCGCTGCTGCAAGCCTTGCGCAGCGGGCGTATTGGCGGAGCGGGCTTTGACGTGCTGGAAAAAGAACCGCCGAAAGATGGCCATACCTTGCTCGATTTGAATCTGCCGAATTTTATTATCACGCCGCACATCGCTTGGTCGGGACGCGCCGCGATGCAGACGCTTGCCGATATGCTGATAGATAACATCGAGGCGTTCGTTGCGGGCGCGCCTATCAACCGCGTTGCTTGAAATTAACAAGGAAAAAATCATGGCTAACGCTACAGAAATTCGTGCCAAAATAAATCCAGAATATTCTGAAATCCTTACACCAGACACGCTGAATTTTATCACGGCGTTGGCGCGAAAATTTGAGACGGTGCGCCAGTCGCTTTTGCAAAATCGCGTGGCGCGCCTAACCGAATTAGAGGCCGGAAAACGTCCAGATTTTTTGCCGCACACGGCTAATGTGCGCAACGGCGATTGGCAGATTGCGTCTATACCAAACGAGCTGTTAGACCGACGCGTGGAAATCACCGGACCTGCGGAACGCAAGATGCTTATCAACGGGCTGAATGCGGG
>JBAVPP010000016.1:0-1622 GCA_049693175.1 Gallionella sp.
CGCCTAAAGCCAAGCCTTGCGTCGTTCCGCAAGCGATGCGCACACCGGTAAAAGAACCCGGCCCAGAACCGTAGGCAATGCCATCCATATCAGCGAGTTTCAGACTCGCATTACGCAATACGTCAGCGATCATCGCAATTAATAATTCCGAATGTTTTTGCCCGACCAACTCGACATGCTCGACAATTTTTCCATCCAGATTAAGCGCGACCGAACAGTATTCGGTGGAGGTTTCCAGCGCGAGTATTTTCATTTTAATTGGCGAGCAACAGCACCACCGCCTGTGCCGCGATGCCCTCGCCGCGTCCGGTATAGCCTAGTTGTTCGGTGGTGGTGGCCTTCACATTCACCGCGCTTTTTTCCACGCCCAAATCCGCCGCGATATGCGTGACCATTTGTGAAATATGAGGAGCCATTTTAGGAGCTTGCGCGATGATGGTCGCGTCCACATTGCCGACACGAAAACCGTGCGCGCGCACCAGATGCAGCACCTCGCGCAACAAAATACGGCTGTCGATATTTTTGAATTTCGCATCGGTGTCGGCGAAGTGACGACCGATGTCGCCCAATGCCGCCGCGCCCAGCAGCGCGTCGCAAATCGCATGTAATAACACGTCCGCATCGGAGTGTCCGAGCAAGCCTTTTTGATATGGAATATCCACGCCGCCGATGATGAGCTTGCGACCCTCGACTAATTGATGAACGTCAAAACCTTGTCCGATACGCATAACCATTCTCCACATTCGTCATTCCCGCGCAGGCGGGAATCCAGCACTAAACAATTCCGCATCGCGGACAAACCGAATTTATTGTCCCGTTGCACGGGGTTAATTTTTCAACTTAATTCCCGCCTGGGCGGGAATGACAAGCTTTTATTTTTTCTGGTTCAACAACAATTCCGCCAACAATAAATCTTGCGGATAGGTGACTTTGAAATTGGTTGGTTCGCACGCCACCAATTTGGGTTGCAAGCCCAAGGCCTCAACCGCCGATGCGTCATCGGTCACGTCTTTACATTGCTGCAAAGCCATCGCCAACACTCCCGCTCTAAACATCTGCGGCGTTTGTGCTTGCCATAAATCTTCACGGCTTTCGGTGCGCAACACGCGACCATGCGCATCGGCACGTTTCAGCGTATCGGCCACCGGCACGGCAAGCAAGCCACCAACCGCATCGTCGCATAATTCCGTAATGAGTTTTTGCAAATGCGCTTGCGTCAAACAAGGACGCGCCGCGTCATGCACTAACAGCCAATCGTCAGGCTCAAGTTCCGCCACCAACAAACCGTTTAATACCGATTCCGCACGCGTCGCTCCGCCGCAATATAGCGGCTGCAATTTGTCGCCGAAACTTGAAAAATCATATAGCTGAAATTGCGTATCTTCAGGTGATAACACCACGAACACGGTGCTAATTTGTTCACAGGCACACAGCGTCGCCAGCGCGTGAAAAATCATCGGCTGACCCGCCAGCGGCAGATATTGTTTGGGGAGTTCGTGTCCCATGCGCGCGCCAAAACCGGCGGCGGGAACGAGCGCGTGAAAGTCGCTCATGACAAGCAACTCCGCCTGTGCGACGGCGCGTGATGCCTGGTTGAAAATTCAAAAAGTGCGACCTTGCGC
>JBAVPP010000017.1:0-4619 GCA_049693175.1 Gallionella sp.
CGCGCCTGAAGCCCGTGACGAAATTATTTTCCGTTTTGAATTCCCCGAACGTCCCGGCGCGCTGATGAACTTTTTGAACAGCATGAGCCACAACTGGAATATTTCTTTATTCCATTATCGCAATCACGGCGCGGATTACGGTCGCGTGCTGGTCGGTATGCAAGTGCCTAAAAGCGACAAGAAGGCACTCAAGAACTTCCTCGACACCTTGGGTTATCCGTACTGGGACGAGAGCGACAATCCCGCTTATAAACTATTCTTGGGGTGATTAAGCGGTGAGCTTGGCGAATCAAAAGTCGGAGTTACGCAAACAGGTTTTGACGCAACGTGAGGCATTGTCCTCTGATGAACGCGCAGCGTTAAGCCGCATCATCACCGAACGCATCCTCGCTATGCCGGAATATCAAAACGCGAAAACAGTGCTGGGCTATATGAATTTTGCTTCGGAGTTCGTCAGCGAGCTATGGGTGAAGCAGGCGTTGGCGGATGGCAAAACGCTGCTGTTGCCGCGTGTGAATCGCACTACCAACGCGCTTGAGTTATACCGCGTCGATAACCTTGCAAGCCAGTTGCAGTCTGGTTCATGGGGCATCTTAGAACCCGTGCCGGAACGCTGCGAAAGGCTAAAGGAGCTAAATGCTGTAGAATTCGCCCTCTTGCCGGGCGTGGCTTTTACTCGGCAGGGCGCACGGCTGGGCTATGGCGGCGGATTTTACGATAAGTTGTTGGCGCATATCGCACCGCGCCCGACGCTGGTCGCCGTCGCATATGCTTTGCAGGTTGTGCCGAAAATCCCCCAGGAATCGACCGACATCAGAGTCGATTGGGTGGTCACCGAACACGAAACTATCTCGTGTTCGGCGTGAAAAAATGATAACGAAGTAAAAACAGAGGAAGATTCAAATGGGAACAGTACCTGATTACGATCCGCAAGAAACGCAGGAATGGTTGGACGCGCTGGAGTCGGTGTTTGTCAACGAAGGCTCGGAGCGCGTGCATTTTTTGCTCGAAAAATTGTTGGAAAAAGCGCGCAGTTCCGGCGCGGGTGTGCCGTTTAGCGCGACCACGCCGTATTGCAACACCATCCCCGTTGCCGAAGAACAGCGTTCGACGGGCAATCACGATATGGAACATCGCATACGCGCGTTAATGCGCTGGAACGCGATGGCACTGGTGTTAAACGCGAATAAAGATTCTTCCGAATTGGGCGGACACATCGCCAGTTTTGCGTCTGCCGCGACGTTGTACGATGTGGGCTTTAATCACTTTTTCCACGGTCAAACCGACACGCACGGCGGCGACTTGGTTTATTTCCAAGGTCACTCATCCCCCGGTGTGTATGCGCGTGCCTACCTTGAAGGTCGCATTCCTGAAGAACAAATGTACAAGTTCCGCCAAGAAGCAAAGGGCGATGGATTGTCCTCCTATCCGCATCCCTGGCTGATGCCGGACTTCTGGCAATTCCCCACCGTGTCTATGGGCTTGGGCCCGTTGATGGCGATTTATCAAGCGCGTTTTATGCGCTACTTGGAATTGCGCGGCATGGCAAAAACCGAGGGGCGCAAAGTCTGGGCATATCTGGGCGACGGTGAGACCGATGAACCGGAATCGCTGGGCGCGGTGTCGATGGCGGGTCGTGAAAAACTCGACAATTTGATTTTCGTCATCAACTGTAATTTGCAACGCTTGGATGGTCCGGTGCGCGGCAACAGCAAAATCATTCAGGAACTCGAAGGCGTGTTCCGTGGCGCGGGTTGGAACGTCATCAAAATCGTGTGGGGCGGCAAGTGGGATAGGCTGTTCGCCAAAGACACCAAAGGCTTGCTGCAAAAGCGTATGCAGGAAGTGGTGGACGGTGAATATCAAACTTACAAATCGAAAAATGGCGCATATGTGCGCGAACATTTCTTCGGCAAATCACCCGAGTTGTTGGCGATGGTTGCCGATATGTCCGACGATGAAATTTGGGCATTGAATCGCGGCGGTCACGATCCGCATAAAGTTTTTGCGGCATATGCGGCGGCTTCCAAACACACCGGTCAACCGACTGTTATTTTGGCGAAAACCGTTAAGGGTTACGGCATGGGCGAGGCGGGTGAAGGTCAGAATATTACCCACCAGCAAAAGAAAGTGGCGGGCGAAGTGTTGCTGAAGTTCCGCGACCGTTTCCATATTCCATTGAACGACGAACAAGTGGCGAGTTTGAATTTTTACCGTCCGCCCGCGGACAGTTTGGAAGCGAAATACCTCAAGGAGCGTAGTGCCGTGATGGGCGCGATTCCGGCGCGCAAGCCTGTTAAAACTCCGTTGCAGATTCCGCCATTGGAAGCGTTTGACGCATTGCTGAAAAGCACTGAAGACCGCGAGATTTCCACCACGATGGCGTTTGTGCGTTTGCTCGGCATCCTGGTTAAAGACAAAAATATCGGCAAACAAATCGTGCCTATCGTGCCGGATGAATCGCGCACTTTTGGTATGGAAGGGATGTTCCGTCAGCTCGGCATTTTCTCGCAAGTCGGCCAACTTTATACCCCGCAAGATGCCGATCAATTGATGTTCTACAAAGAATCTTCAACCGGACAAGTGCTGCAGGAAGGCATTAACGAAGCGGGGGCGATGGCGGACTGGATTGCCGCCGCGACTTCCTACGCCAATCACGGCGTGGCGATGCTGCCGTTCTTTATTTACTACTCGATGTTCGGCTTCCAACGCATAGGCGACTTGGCTTGGGCGGCGGGCGATATGCGTGCGCGCGGCTTTATGCTGGGCGGCACGGCGGGTCGCACCACGCTGAACGGCGAAGGTTTGCAACATGAAGATGGTCACAGCCATTTGATGTCGGCGACCATTCCGAATTGCGTGTCTTACGATCCGACTTTCGGCTACGAACTCGCGGTCATCATTCACGACGGTATGCGCCGCATGTATGTCGAGCAGGAAGACGTGTTTTATTACCTCACCGTGATGAACGAAAATTACGCGCATCCCGCCATGCCCAAAGGCGCGGAAACGGGCATCATCAAGGGTATGTATTTGTTGAGCGAGGCGAAGAAAAAAGCCAAGCAGCCGCATGTGCAACTGATGGGTAGCGGCACGATTTTGCGCGAATCTATCGCGGCGGTGGATTTGTTGGCGCAAGATTTTGGCGTGGCTGCGGATGTGTGGAGCGTCACCAGTTTCACCGAGTTGCGCCGCGACGGCATGGATTGCGAACGCTGGAATATGTTGCATCCCGAAGCCAAACCGCGCGTCAGTTATGTCGAGCAATGCATGGCAAAACGCAACGGTCCGGTGATCGCGACGACCGACTATATGCGCTCGTTTGCCGACCAGATACGCGGCTTCTTGCCCAAGCGTTTCACGGTGTTGGGCACGGATGGTTTTGGTCGCTCCGACACGCGCAAACATTTGCGCGAATTCTTCGAGGTGAACCGTTATTACATCGCGGTTGCGGCATTAAAAGCGTTGGCGGATGAGGGAACGATAGACGCGTCGGAAGTCACGCGCGCCATCAAACTGTACGGAATCAATCCGGACAAACCCAACCCAACAACGGTTTAAGGTCAGGAGATTATCGTGGCAGAAATTAAAAATGTAAGCGTGCCGGACATCGGCGATTACAAAGAAGTCAGCGTCATCGAGGTGATGGTTAAAGTGGGCGACACCATCAAAGCGGAAGACACTTTGCTGACACTGGAAACCGACAAGGCGGCGATGGATGTGCCTTCACCGTTTGCCGGTGTCATCAAAGAATTAAAAATAAAAGTCGGCGATAAAGTTTCACAAGGTTCGCTGATTTTGACATTGGAAAGTGCGACCGCTGCCGCACCTCAAGCGGCGGCCGCACCAGCCGCTGTCGTCGCGCCTGCGCCCGTGGTTGCCGCGCCTATCGCCGCGCCCGTTGCGGCAGCACCAACGGTTGCCGCACCCGTTCAATCAGCCGCTGCTCCATCAGGCAAAAAAGCTCATGCCAGTCCGGCAATACGTCGTTTTGCGCGTGAGTTGGGAGTAGATATTGCGCTTGTTCCCGGCAGTGGCGACAAGAACCGCGTCACCCGTGACGACGTGCAAAATTTTGTTAAATTAGCCTTGGCCGCCCCCCAAGCGGCAAGCGGCAATGGCTTGCAAGTGCTGGCGAGTCCGGTGATAGATTTTGCCAAGTTCGGCGCGGTTGAAGTCAAGCCGTTGTCGCGCATCAAGAAAATTTCTGGTGCGAATTTGCATCGCAACTGGGTGACCATTCCGCACGTCACACAATTTGACGAAGCCGACATCACCGAAATGGAAGCGTTCCGCAAACAACTGGGCGCGGAATACGAAAAGCAAGCTATCAAAATCACGCCGCTGGTTTTCTTGCTCAAAGCGGTGGTCAAGGCATTACAACAGTACCCGGAATTTAATTCCTCACTCGATGCCAGCGGCGAGAATCTGGTGTACAAAAATTATTTCCACATCGGCGTGGCAGTCGATACGCCGGATGGGCTAATGGTTCCGGTGTTGCGCGACGTGGACACCAAAGGCTTGGTGCAACTGGCGAAAGAGCTGGGCGAAATTTCCGCCAAAGCGCGCGAGAAAAAAATCACCGCCGCCGATATGCAAGGCGGTTGCTTCTCGATTTC
>JBAVPP010000018.1:0-3121 GCA_049693175.1 Gallionella sp.
GCACTCGCCGCATTTGGGTTTGCGCGCTTGGCAGATGTAGCGGCCGTGCAAAATCAGCCAGTGGTGCGCATCCAATAAAAATTCTGCCGGTATCACTTTTAATAATTTTAATTCCACTGCCAACACGTCTTTGCCGGGGGCGAGATTGATACGGTTGGCGAGGCGAAAAATATGCGTATCCACCGCCATCGTCGGTTGTCCGAACGCCGTGTTCAAAATCACATTGGCAGTCTTGCGACCCACGCCGGGCAAGGCTTCCAGAGCTTCACGGTTTTGAGGTACTGCGCCGTGATGATGTTGCAACAGTAGCGCGCAAGTTTGGATGACGTGCTTGGCTTTGGTCTTGTATAAACCGATGCGCCGGATGTATGCGCGCAATTTTTCTTCGCCCAAATCCAGTATCGCCTGCGGCGTGTTGGCGACCGGAAAAAGCTCGCGTGTGGCGGCATTCACGCTAATGTCGGTGGCTTGCGCGGACAGCATTACTGCCACCAATAATTCAAACGGCGAGTGATATTCCAATTCGGTTTTTGGATGCGGATTTTGCGCCTGCAAACGTAAAAAAATCTCGCGGCGTTTGGCGGTGTTCATATTAGAAAGTCAAATGCAAATTCAGCCACAGAGAACACAGAGGGCACAGAGAAGTTCGCGGAGAAGTAAGTTCTTTGCTTCATAGTCGGACGAGCCCAAGGCGAGTGGATGATTGCTAGCTTTCTCTGTGAACTCTGTGTTCTCTGTGGCAAATATTTTTCAAGCCGTTACCACTGCCGGAGTTATCTTCTTGCGTTGCTCGTTCGCCGCTGCGCGTAATGTCATGTAATTTTTTCCTGCGATAAGCAGACCCAAGGTGACAAACGCGCCGGGCGGCAGGATGGCGAGCAAAAAGCCGTGGTAGTTGGGCACGACGGTAATCACCCAAGATTTCGCGCCCGCGCCGAACACCGTGTCTATGCCGGACAACAGCGTGCCGTGGCCGAACAGTTCACGCAATCCGCCCAACACCGCCAGCACGGCAGTCAGCCCCAAGCCCATCGCCAAGCCGTCCATCGCCGATTGCAGCGTGGGTTGTTTGGAAGCGAAGGCTTCGATGCGCGCCAGCACGATACAGTTGGTGACAATCAGCGGAATGAAAATGCCCAGCACCAAATACAGCGCGTGGATGTAAGCGTTGAGCGCGAACTGGATGATGGTCACCAGTACCGCGATGATGAGGATGAACACCGGAATGCGCGCCTCGTTGGGCACGGTCTGACGTATGGGTGATATGGCCGCACCCGACAACGACATGACGATGGCGGTGGCGAACCCCAGGCTCACGCCGTTTACCACCGAGCTGCTCACCGCGAGTATCGGACACATGCCCAACAGTTGCACTACGCCGGTATTTTGTTTCCACAGCCCGTTATAAAAAATGTCTTTCATTTCTTGAGTGGTCATTTTTTTGTCTCCTGAACCCCTCCCGACCTTCCCTTTTCAGGGGAGGAAGAAGGTTGAATTGGTGCAAATAATTCATCTCGATGCAGCGCGAAATATTGCAAAGCGTGATGCGTCGCTTTGACGACGGCACGCGGTGTAATTGTTGCGCCCGCCATGAAATCGAATTGCCCGCCGTCTTTTTTAACCTGCCAATCGGCATCGTGTTGTGGCACTAAAGATTTGCCGTCGAAGCCGCTAATCCACGCACTTTTGGCAATGTCGATATAGTCGCCCAAGCCGGGTGTTTCTTTGTGTTCCACCACGCGCACGCCGCCCAGTGTACCGTCATTCTTGATGGCGATGATGAGGCTGATGCGGCCGCTATAACCGTCCGGCGCGATGGCTTCCAACACCACCGAGACCGGCTGGTTTTGCAGACGCGCGCGATAGGCGGTGCTGCTCATAGTCGTGCCGAGCAGCGCGTCGGGTGCGAGATGCAGCGCGTCCGCCACAATGTTGTTGTCGAAGCTGTTGGTGGGCACGAGTTGCTGGATGAGTTTGAGCTTTTCCTGCTGCTCACTTTGTTCTATGCGTTCCTTGGTTTGCATATACGTCATCGCCAACAAAAATGTGCCGACGATGGTGAAGATCAGCACATTGCCGGCGGTCAGAAACGAGGCTTTCGCCAGCGTGCGCCTCACGATTTGTTCTCCTTTTTGCCGAACACTTTGGGTTGCGTGTAGGCATCGATGAGCGGCACGCATATATTCATCAACAAGGTGGCGAAAGCGATGCCATCGGGGAACGCGCCGTACACGCGGATTAAATAAGTGAGCAAGGCCACGCCCGCCGCGAATATAAATTTACCTTTGCGCGTGGTCGGACTGGTGATGGGATCGGTCAAAATAAAAAACGCGCCCAACATCGCCGCACCGGAAAATAAATGAAACACCGGCGAGACATAATGCGCGGAATCGGCGACATGAAAAATGCCCGCGATTAAAAATAATGTGCCAAGAAACACGACGGGCAAATGCCAGGAAATGATTTTCGATGCGAGCAAATAAAGTCCGCCAATCAAAAATCCAAGCGCGACCATTTCGCTGCCGTGTCCGCCCAGCGTGCTGAAAATCGGCTGGGTCAAAATGTCGTTTGCCGTGGCATGACCCAGATGTAATTGCGTCTTCAATGTGTCCAGCGGCGTTGCCATGGTGACCGCATCGAGTTGCAGATTTTCCGGCAATACGCTGGCGAAAATATAGTGCAATTGTTGCGCGAAACTCAGTTCAGTTCCCATGCCTTGCGGCGTGAGCCAATGCGTCATTTGCACCGGAAAAGAAACGATTAAAACCGCATAACCGACCATCGCGGGATTAAATGGATTGTTGCCCAGACCGCCGTACAAATGTTTGGCGATGGCGATACAAAATGCCGTGCCGACCACGATTAACCACCAGGGCGCGAGCGGCGGAATTGACAACGCCAACAGCCATGCGGTGAGTAGCGCGCTGTTGTCTTTCAAGAATGGCGCGACCGGACGACGGCGGATTTTTAACATCGCGGCTTCGGTCGCCAAAGCGGTGATGCTGGCGAGGGTGATGGACACCAGAATCGCCGCACCGAAAAACCACACATACATCACGATGCCGGGTAGCAAGGCGAGTATCACCTTGAGCATGATGGCGGACACGCTGTCGGGCTTGCT
>JBAVPP010000019.1:0-2584 GCA_049693175.1 Gallionella sp.
GTTGGAATACAGGGAATGAATCATCAGTTGCAGCAGTTGTTTGACTTCCGTCTGGAAGCCCATCGTTTCGCGGTTAGCAGTCGCAGCTTGTGTCATAGCAGTCCTTTCGAGTGACAAATTAAAAACAGTGAGCGTGAAGTGGGGATGGTTAGCAGTTTTTCAAGAGGGTAATTTCGCGCTTCCCGATTGATGCCACTCCCCACTTGAGGCAAGATGCGTCCTCAGATTTTTTCGTATTAACCAACAAGAGATTAGACATGGGCGCACAGTGGAAAGCTAGACACAAAGAAATCGCAGCAAACGCTAAAGGAAAAATCTTCGGCAAGCTGTCCAAAGAAATCATGGTGGCAGCACGCGGCGGCGCAGACCCCGATTCCAATTCACGTTTGCGTCTGGTCGTCGAACAGGCGAAAAAAGTTTCCATGCCCAAAGAAACTTTGGAGCGCGCCATCAAAAAAGGTGCGGGACTATTGGACGGCGGCGCGGCTCTGGAACGTTTGATTTACGAGGGTTTCGCGCCGCATAAAGTGCCGGTGATTGTGGAATGTTTGACCGACAATGTGAACCGAACTTACCCCAATATCCGCGTGTTATTCCGCAAAGGACAACTAGGCGCGTCCGGTTCGGTGGCGTGGGATTTCGACCACGTCGGCATGATAGAAGCCACGCCGAACAGCAAAGATGCGGATGCAGAACTCGCCGCCATCGAAGCCGACGCGCAAGATTTTGAACCGAGTGAAGAAGGCGCGACGCTGTTCATCACCGACATCACCGACCTCGACGCTGTGTGCAAAGCCTTACCCAATTTTGGTTTTACCGTGGTGTCCGCGCAAATCGGTTATCGCCCCAAAAATGCCGTCACCCTAAACGACGAACAACGCGCCGAAGTGGAAGAATTTTTGGAAGCCATAGATGGCGATGATGATGTGCAGAATGTGTATGTGGGATTAGCCGGTTAACTTATTAGCAAGATACTGATTTATTCGTTTTTGCCTGTTTCCGGTCAGCTTACCCGATGTGTCTCTATCCGTTATCGGCATGTTGCTGATGCGGTTGTTGATTAGCCGAATCGACAACGCCTGCCGACTTTGCAACGCTGACTTAACAATCATCCGCTATAATCCGCCACCGCATTGGATTTACTTTACTAATTTTTTAGGAATAGATTATGTCCGCTACCCCAACACCCGCACCGAAGCGGTTCGCCATGTTCGGCGTGGTTGCTTTTATCATCGCGGCACTGGCACTTGGCTTGTATATTTTTGTTTCGTTAAGCTGGAGCTATTCGTCCGGCGAGCGTGCCGGTTTCGTGCAAAAATTATCAAAAAAAGGTTGGCTGTGCAAAACTTGGGAAGGCGAAATGTCTTTGGTTTCCTTGCCAGGTACGTCAGCTGAAAAATTCGAGTTCACGGTGCGTGACGACAATGTGGCGGATCGCATTAACAAGCAAGTGGGCACACGCGTTGCACTGACGTATGAGCAGCACAAAGGACTGCTCAACTCGTGTTTTGGTGATACGGAATATTTCGTGACCGACATCAAGGCGATACAACCTTAATGAACTATTGTTGATACGCGTGTCTTAGAACGGGGCTTGAATTTTTGCAACATTGCTCCATGTACCGCTCACGACATTGTCGTACCCAACTATGAGGAAGAATATGAAACGCTTTTTGACGATATTGATGATTGCTTTAACCAGCTTGAGTTTGTTTGCGGCGAGTGCCGAAGCCAAACGCTTCGGTGGTGGCAGCAGTGTGGGCAAGCAACGTCCAATGGCAACACAACAAGCGGCACCGGCAAGAGCTCCAACCGCATCGCCGACACCGTCCGCACCTCCCGCTGCCGCACCGGCAGGCAATAAGTGGTTAGGTCCATTGGCTGGCTTGGCTATCGGCGCGGGTTTGGGCGCGATGTTCGCAGGTGGCGGACTGGGCGGCTTGGGTGGCGCAATGGGCAACATTATGATGATGCTGGCAATCGGCGCGATCATCATGTTTGCAATTTCGTATTTCCGTCGCAAGCAACAACCCGCGATGAATTATGCCGGTGCGGGCGCACCTTACCAAGACGCTGCACCTGCGCAAACTTACAGCGCACCCGCAAGCAGTGGTTCGTTCAGTGCGCCCGCTGCGGCGAAAAATATTCCCGCTGATTTCCCGGTGGAAAGTTTTTTGCGCAGTGCGAAAACTTCATTCATCCGCTTGCAAGCCGCGAATGACCGCAAAGATTTGAACGACATCCGCGAATACACCACACCGGAAATGTACGCCGAAATTTCCATGCAAATGCAGGAACGCGACAACTCGCCACAAAAAACCGACGTTCAACACATCGACGGTGAATTACTTGAAGTTGTTACCGAAGGCGATTACGCCATCGCCAGCGTGCGCTTCACCGGATCGTTGAGTGAAAACAACGGCGCGCCGGAAAGTGTAGATGAAATTTGGAACGTGCAAAAAAATCTGCGCGATGAAAAAGCGGTGTGGCTGTTGTCCGGCATTCAACAAACAGTGTTGCACTAATCATGTTTGCCCAACCGTCTGCCGCCGCGCTGAATCATGTGCTCGCGCAGAACAGTTGG
>JBAVPP010000020.1:0-1638 GCA_049693175.1 Gallionella sp.
CGGCGGGCGTTTGGCCGATGGCCGCGCCTTTCAAAATAAACAGCGGCACGGACAACAGCGTGATGCTCGCCAATTCGTCGTACACGTTTTGCGTGACCGTATCGAGCGACGCGGATGGCATGAAAAAATACATAAAAATAACCGCGACACTGCCCAGCGCGAACGCAATCGGCATCCCCGAAAACAACATGGTCAGCGTCGCACCGCCGAACAATAAACCAATCACAAGCAGACTCATTTGACGACCTTAAACAATTTTATTTGCGCGATGAGTTGCAGCACGATTTGCACCGCGAGCAGCGAGATTCCCGCCGCCATCAGCGCGTAAGGAATCCACAGCGGTGGGGCCCATGACGAAGACGTGGTCTGACCTTCCGCCCACGCCTCATACCAAAGCGTCCAGGATTTCCAGGCGAAAAAAATACAAAACAGCGCGGAAAAAATATCGACCAACAATAGGCGGATGCGGTTTACCCAAGGCGGCAAGACTTCGGCGATGGCTTCGATGCCGATGTGTCCGCGCCTCGATTGCACATACGCGCCGCATAAAAAAGTCGCACCCACCAGACAAAAAATCGCCGCCTCATCCTGCCAGTCCGATGAGGCTTTGAAAAAATATCGGGAGATGACGCTGTCGGTCAAAATCAGCGATGCCGCCAGCAACGCCAACATACCAAGGCGCATGACCCAGCGATTGATGGCGTTGATGACGCAGTCCAGCCAGCCCATATTTTCCGTGACGTGCACTGCGGAATCCAAGCCGTGACTCATGCGAATTTTTCAGCCGCCTTGAGCAGTTTCGCGCAGGTCTCGCTGCGTTCGGCGAAGTCCTTCCATGCTGTTCTGCGAGCAATGGTTTGCCAGCGTTTGACCATCGCGTCGTCCATGTCGTACACCTTCGCACCCGCCTTGGTGTAAATATCCGCCACAGATTTATCGTCCGCCATCGCCGAGTCGGTGGCGAATTTTTCCAGCTCCTCGCCCACTGCCATGATGACATCCTGCTGTGCCTTGGGTAGCGCGTCGAATATGGCTTTGGACATCAGCAGCGGTTCGAGCATGAACCAATAAGTTTTATTTCTGCCGGTGGTCAGATGCTTGGAAACTTCCTCCAAACGGAACGAGGCGAGACTGGTGGAAGAAGTCATCGCGGCATCCATCGCGCCGGTCTGCATCGCCGCGTAAATTTCGTTGGATGGCAGCGTCAGTACCGATGCGCCCGCTTCCTTGAGCACCATGTCCATCTCGCGACTGCCGCCGCGCACCTTCATGCCTTTGGCATCTTCCGGCGACACCAGCGGTGTGGTGCGACTGGCGATACCGCCCGCCTGCCAAATCCAACTCACCACCACGATGCCCTTGTCATTCAACACTTGACTGAGCAGTTTGCCGACCTCGGCGTGTTTCCATTGCGACGCTTGCGCATACGAAGGTACGAGTCCGGGCATCAGGCCGATATTGGTTTCCGGTACTTCGCCGCCCGCGTAGGAAAGCGGCACCAGACTTAAATCCAGCGCGCCTTTGCGCATCGCGGAAAATTGCGCGTTGGTCTTCATCAACGATGATCCGGCATATACCTCGAATTTGAGCGCGCCGTTAGTGCGCTTCTCCACTTCGGCGGAAAATTTGCGGCACAAG
>JBAVPP010000021.1:0-7371 GCA_049693175.1 Gallionella sp.
ATCAATATCGGCAAGAATGCCGCCACGCCGATAGAAAATGCCGCCGATGATTATTTGATTTGCCTGCGCAAAGTGTATGCGCACGCCAGCTACGTCACCGTGAATATTTCCTCGCCCAACACCAAAAATTTACGCCAACTGCAAAACGACGAGGCACTGGATAAATTGCTCGCGACACTTAAAACCGAGCAAGAAAAACTCGCCGACACGCACGGAAAATATGTGCCGCTGGCATTGAAAATCGCGCCCGATATGGGAGCCGAACAAATCTTGCAAATCGCGCGTTTATTGATGTTGCATCGCATCGACGGCGTGATTGCCACCAACACCACGCTGGCGCGCGACGCGGTATCGCATTTGCCGCATGGCAATGAAACTGGCGGTTTGAGCGGCGCGCCGGTGCGCGATAAATCCACCGCCGTGATACGCGCGCTCGCCGCCGAATTACAGGGTGCTTTGCCCATCATAGGCGTGGGCGGAATTCTGTGCGGCGCGGACGCGGCGGAGAAAATACAGGCGGGTGCAAGTCTGGTGCAAATTTATAGCGGATTGATTTATCGCGGCCCAAAACTGGTCAGCGAATGCTGCGCGGCGATACGAAAAATTTCCACGCCTTGAGCACTTACACCCGATACGCCCAGCCTGTCAATTCCGGCAAAACGCACGCCGAATAGCCATTGCCAATGCAATTTTTCGGGCGTAGAGTGCCGCACCGTTTTTCGGGATTAGCGAGTTAATATGAGCGACAAAAACAGCAAGCAAAGCACCTCCACACTGGTACTGGGCGCGATTGGCGTGGTATTCGGCGACATCGGCACCAGCCCGCTGTACGCCATCCACGAAACCTTTGCCGACCAGTATCCGCTGCCTGTCATCGAAGCCAACATCCTCGGCGTACTGTCGCTGATGTTCTGGACCATCATGCTGCTAATCTCGTTCAAATACGTGCTGATCGTGATGCGTGCCGACAATCGCGGCGAGGGCGGCGTGTTGGCGTTGTTGTCCATGGTTACCAACCTGACCAAGGGCTATCCCAAAACCAATTGGTTTATCACGGTGCTGGGCATCATCGCCGCCGCGCTATTTTACGGTGACGGCATGATCACGCCGGCCATCTCGGTGCTGTCGGCGGTGGAAGGGCTGGAGGTCGTCGCGCCGCACTTCAAACCTTTCGTCATTCCCATCACAGTCACCGTCATCACGCTGTTGTTCTGGATGCAAAAACGCGGCACGAATGCCGTCGGTCTGACCTTCGGACCAATTATGGTGATTTGGTTCGTCATTCTCGCGTTACTGGGTGGCGCGGAAATCATCAACGCACCGCATGTGCTGCTGGCACTCAATCCTATGTATGCCTACCACTTTCTTACCAACGATTATCTGGTCGCATTTTTGGCTTTGGGCGGCATCGTGCTGGCGATCACCGGCGGTGAGGCTTTGTATGCCGACATGGGACACTTCGGCAAATCGCCGATACGCCTGAGTTGGTTCTGGTTCGTGTTGCCCGCATTGGTGCTGAATTATTTCGGACAAGGCGCGTTGCTGTTAAGCCATCCCGCCGCCATCGAAAATCCTTTTTACTTGCTCGCGCCATCCTGGGCACTCATACCTCTGGTTTTACTTGCCACCGCCGCCACCGTGATCGCATCACAAGCCGTCATCTCCGGCGCATTTTCGGTCGCGCATCAATCGGTGCAAATGGGCTTTTTGCCGCGTATGCCCATCATCCAAACTTCCGGTAGAACGCGCGGGCAAATCTATGTGCCGTTCACCAATTGGACGCTGTATATCGCGGTGATCTATCTGGTGTTCACCTTCCAAAGTTCCAGCAACCTCGCCGCCGCTTACGGCATCGCCGTTACCGGCACGATGTCCATCACCACTCTGCTTATAGGCTTTGTGATGATTCTGGGCTGGCAGTGGTCTGTCATCAAAACCGCGCCTATCATTATCATGCTGCTCGCCATCGACCTCACCTATTTCGCCGCCAACATCATCAAAATTCCGCAAGGCGGCTGGTTTCCGCTGGGCATCGCCACCGTGTCGTTCACCGTGCTCACCACTTGGCGGCGCGGCAGACAATTATTGCTGAATGAAGTCAAACGCCTGAGCATCCCCGCCGATGTCGTGGTCGATGGCACAGTGGACACACCGCGCGTCGAAGGCACGGCGGTGTTCATGGTGGGCGCGAACGAAGGCGCGCCCTCCGCGCTGATGCACAATCTCAAACATAACAAAGTGCTGCATGAGCGCAATATTTTGCTCACCGTCGTCGTCGAGGACAAACCTTACGTGACCAAGGAAAACCGTCTGCTCATCAAAGAACTCGGGCACAATTTTTATCGCGTGAAATTATTTTACGGTTTCATGGAAACCCCCGACATCCCCGCCGCGATGGAGTTGTGCGGGCAAAGCGGTTTGCCGTTTGACATGATGAACACTTCGTTCTTCACCTCGCGCGCCCTGATCGTCATAGGTGAAAAATCCGGCATGGCAAAATGGCGCGGGCGGTTATTTTTGGCCCTATCCAAAAACGCCATGAACGCGGCGGACTTTTTCAAGATTCCCGCCAATCGCGTCATTGAAATGGGAACCAGGGTGGAAATATAGGATTTGGGATTTGGGAACTGGGAACTGGAGATTTTGGAAAACCACTGCATCGCCCTTAACTAAATCCAAAATCCTAATTCCAAAATCCTGTTTTTTATTTTCTCTTGACAGATAGTTCTAACTAGGACTAATATCGTCCTAACTAGAACTACCTGTCATATCATGTTAAGCAAACAATTTCTGCCTCTGCTGCGCGAACTCGCCGAAACCTATCAGGCTTTTCAGGCGTATTCCGCACCCCATATCCGCAGTCTGAATCTGACTCCGCCGCAATTCGACATCATCGCCACGCTGGGCAACACGGCGGGGATGTCGCCCAAAGAATTGGGCGAAAAAACGCTGATTACCAAAGGCACACTGACGGGCGTGGTGGATAGATTGATCGCAAAAAACCTGGTTGCGCGCACCGCTTCCGCCAGCGACGGTCGCTGCCAGACGGTCAAACTGACCAAGCAGGGCGACAAACTTTTTGCGCAAATATTCCCCGCGCATCTATCGCATTTGCAGCCCGTTTTTGCGCAACTCAAGACCACCGAGGTAGCCGCGCTGACCTTGCAGTTGCGCACCTTGCGCACCGCGTTCGAATTCGCCCATCAGGAATTGGAGTAAAGCGATATGAGTAAAGACACTGGCTACACGCGTCCCGCTATTGCCTTGCACTGGATGACCGCCGCGCTGATTTTATGCGCCTTCCCGCTGGGCGTGTATATGGCGGACTTACATTTGTCGCCGCTCAAATTGCAATTATTCAGCTATCACAAATGGCTGGGCGTGACGATATTTTTGCTGGTGATCATACGCCTGATTTGGCGCGCCAAAAATACGCCACCCGCGTTGTCGTCCAGCATCGCCGTCTGGCAACAACGCGCCGCGCACGGCTTGCATCATCTGCTTTATGTGCTGATGTTTTGCATTCCGCTCACCGGCTGGCTGATGAGTTCAGCGAAAGGTGTGCCGACCGTTTATCTCGGATTGATACAACTGCCCGATCTGTTAAGCAAAGACAAAGCCCTGGGACACACGCTGGAAAATGTCCATGCCACGCTGAATTATTTGATGCTCGCGCTGCTGGTATTGCACGTCGCCGCCGCGCTCAAACATCACTTTATCGAACGCGATGACACGCTGGCGCGCATGTTGCCGTTTTTGCATAAGGAAACAAATTGAACTCGCTCAAATCTATTTTTTTAGGCGCGCTCATCACGCTCGCCAGTGGCGCGCAAGCGGTGGAATTTTCCGAAGTACAGGCGGCGAAAAGCACGATGATATTTGGTTATAAACAAATGAATGTGCCGCTGTCCGGCAAGTTCGCCAAATTCAATATCGTTGCCAATTTTGATCCGGCGAAACCCGCGTCGGCACAGGCGAAAATCAGCATAGACTTGTCCAGCATAGACACCGGCAACAGCGATGCCGATGAGGAGGTGATGGGCAAATTATGGTTCGACACCAAACAGTTTCCCAACGGCCAATTCGTCTCCAGCAGCATTAAATCGCTGGGCGGCAATCGCTATGAAGCGCAAGGAAAACTATCCATCAAAGGAAAAAGTTTAGACGTGACCGCACCCTTCACTTTCAAACAAGAAGGCGCGAATGGGATATTCGACGGGGCATTCAAAATGAACCGTCTGGATTACGCCATCGGCACAGGTATTTGGGCGGACATCGCCACCGTCGCCAACGAAGTTAGCCTCACGTTTCATTTTGTCGCCAGCAGTAAAAAGTAGTTTAATTTTTAACCCCACATAGGAGTATCACCATGAAGAAACTTGTTGCCCTCGCCGTCGCCAGCGCGCTGTCCACCGCCGCTTTTGCCGCACCTGAAACTTACAGCCTCGACCCCAACCACACCCTGCCGCGTTTTGAGTACAGCCACCTCGGTTACTCCATGCAGTTGAGCCGTTTCGACAAGACCACCGGCAAGATCGTGCTGGACCGCGAAGCGCATACCGGCTCGGCTGACATCGTCATCGACACCAAATCGGTGAACACGGGTTCGACCTTGTTCAACGGCCATATTCAAGGCGAAGGCCTGCTCGACACCGACAAGTTTCCGACCATCACTTTCAAGTCTAACGACTTCAAATTCGACGGCGACAAACTGGTTGCCGTGAACGGCGACCTGACCATCAAAGATGTCACCAAGCCGGTCTCACTCACCGTGCTGTCTTTCAAATGTATGCCCCACCCCATGCTGAAAAAAGACGCGTGCGGCGCGACGGCGACCACCACCATCAAGCGCACCGAGTTTCACGCGGGCAAGTACGCGCCTTACGTGAGTGACGAAGTGACTATCACTTTGCCTATCGAAGCCATCAAGGAGTAAACCACGCAACTTCCGAACAGCGGTCTCTTCAAGTCCTGAAGAGACCGCTGTTTCATTCTGGCGCAAATAGTTCCCGGGGCATATTTGACGTAAACTACGCTCTTAAGCTCGCGCGTAAATAACGCGCATCATTACCGACACAGCCAATCGCGATTAATCAATATTGACCGGTTCTGCACATCGTTCAATCGCCGTTTATCCGGCACAATTAGTGCAACCGCAAAATGACACGAATGGATTCTAAATGTTTAAACCAAAAAAACTGTTCCTATTTTTACTGTGTAGCGGAATTGCCATAGATTCCCTTGCGTCCACTTTTTTCTTTCCCGAAATTAATCCAACGATAACGACTGTGGATGCGCCCAAGTGGCTGCGGGAAGGTCATGGTAACGATGGTTATGTGACAGTTACATCAGATGTCATACCGACCAGCAGCTGCGTCCCGTTATCCAACCACAGTTTTTGGGGCGGCGAAAAAACACAATTGATTTTATCTATAAACACCCATGGCTTTCAAAGCAAATTCGACAGTAGCGAAATTCCGATTGCGACATTTGACGGAAGGGATAACGGCTCGGAGTGCGCTTCATTAAGCACATTGCCAATCAATGTCGTTCCATTTGCGGTACTTGGTTCGTTTTCTTTATTGAATCCCGGCAGCCTAAATTTGACCCTCAATGTCAAAAGCACCAGCGACTCGAATCAAGATTTTATCGGCTCGGCCAAATTGGTTTTGGGTGCAGCCGCTTTGGTGGTGTCAGGTGGTGTAGGCGCAACCATAGGCGGCATCACGGCGACGGTGTCTAATCCGGTTTTATCCGAAACACAAACGCGCACTAATAATTTACTCAAAGGCATGGTGAGTGGCAAAACTCCCATCACGCTAACTTGGCCAAAACTGCGCAAAGGCCTACAAACAATAGAGATACCTGTCTATCGCGCAGAGGGCAGCCTGGGTAGCACTCCGGACAAAAAAATTCAGGAATTGCAGACTGACAGCAAGGCTGAAAAGACCAAACTATTTACAGTCAGGCTGACTTTCAGTTACGCAAATAATTTATTCGATCCGTCTATCGCTAACATCAGCGAATTGCAAAACTCAGAGGTTCTTTCAACATCCAATGTGTTAAATCACCCAATGATGAATGGCGGTGAAAATTTTTTGCAGTTGCTAAATAACACTTCGCCCAGCCTATTGATGAGCATAGCAAATGCCGAAGGGCACGAACTCAGCAACGCGTGCAGCATCGGTCTGGATAAATTGAAGAAAAATGGACTCAGCAACGCGGATATGGCAATTGTGATGAAATCTTTTATTGACGAGGCTAAAGGGGGAAACGGTTGGTACAACAATCCGGCACTAGTTAAAAGTTGCTTCATTCAAGCTCCAAACGTCGAAACGATGTTAGAGCAAATCTATGGTGTACCCGCCCCCAAATTTGTCATAGGTGACGTGCAAGACGGTGTCGGAAAAGCGTATCGTGATTGGCGTGATTTAATTGGACCAAGTTTGTCGGCGTTTAGAAAAGCATTGCTAGCCAAAACAGATCGCCAGCAATATTTGCTGGCTTTTAACAATAATCACGACATTGATGTCTTATTCACCGCAGACTCGCAAAACTGGTCTCATCCCGCAGAAATAAAAGCAGACACAGGTCGAATCATTACCTATCCAGGTATCGAGAAACTGGTTAGTCAAAACTTCAAAACCGCAGGTTGTTTCATCTACAAGGACGCGACTAATTTAGAGCGAGGCAATCCGGGCGCGTATTTTATACTCGAAGATTTGAATAACAATTATTGGTTGGGCAACGCAAAACTGGCTACCGATACAACACGAAGAATCTCCAAACTGGAAATATCCGAACTTTCACCTGACTGGGCAAATCACTTTGCATCGTATAGTTATCCGGGCGGCAACTGCTCTGACATTTTGAGTCGTTACAAACAAAAGATAAATGCCAGTCTCGATATTGAGCGCAGCAAATACACGGAGCAAATACCCCCGGTTACCCCCCAATCAATAGTTCAAACCAACAGCAAATAGCCGTGATAAAAAATATTGGGCAACGGCATGCTATTTTTGCCGGGTGCTTTGCCTTGCGACAACCATTTCAGCAACATCTTTTTCAGATTGGCGAGTTCGGTAGTGACGAGAGCAAAATGTCCATTGCAGTCTGTGACCAACCCCGGAGTACCGTCGGTCACCTGACTCACTTGTACGCCAGTATGCCCAATTACCGCGCGGAATAATAAACCACCCCACAAATATGGTCTATTATTATTCGCTGCTTTTTATTTGGCGCGCCGCCAGATTTCAGAATGGCCTATCCAGTTAAAAGTCAAATAACCCGTGACTTCCAGCGAATTCCCGTCTTCCGAAATACGGATGTGGCATTGGTAAGTCTTGCCGTCGTCGGGATCGGTGATGATGC
>JBAVPP010000022.1:0-8568 GCA_049693175.1 Gallionella sp.
GGCCTGCCCAACTTTTGTTGCAAGCGACTGATGGAGACTTCAATATTGCGCATGTCGCGGCGCAAACTGCGCGGCAACCAATCGGCACTGCGCAGCTCGTCCAGCATTGCCCCCCGGATGCGTTGCGTGGCATATGTTTCGAATTGCGCACCGTGCAAATCATCATAACGGCTCGCGGCATCCAACAGTCCCATCATGCCCGCCTGAATGATGTCGTCGATTTGCACGCTATACGGCAGCTTGGTCATCAACTGATGCGCGAGCCGTTTCACCAGCGGCGCGTATTGCCGCAGGCAATGGTCTTTATCTTTTAATCCAGTGGCGGTATACATAATCACTAACCCGCCACTTGCGCCATTTCCCCGCCGCGTAGGGTACGCATCAGGCTTTTCATCATGGCGGGAACACGACTCTCGGACTCATCTTGTATGACGGGAAGTTGCAAAAACTTCTGCGCCAATTCCATGTAAGCACAAGCAGAAGCGGAGCTCGGAAATGCCTCCACCACCGCCCTGCCCAATTGCACGGCGCGACTCAATTTAATGTCATGCGGAATGTGTCCGAAGTATTCCAAACGTGCCGCCAGATTCAGGCGTGCCACCTTGGACATATTCTCAAATACCGTCATCGCTTCTTGCTCGCTGGCGACTTTGTTGACCACAATCTCGAAGCGCAGCTTGGCATTGTCCAATGCCATTCGTTTGATGAGCGCGTAACTTTCCGTGATGCCGCTCACCGTCGCATCGACCACCACCAGCAGTGACACGCCCGTCGCCAAGCTCGACGAGGTCGCGTCGTGTGCCAGTACAGATGCGGCATCCACCAGCATCACATCGACTTCGCCGACCGCTTCCGTCAATGCTTGCTCCAATCGCTGTTGCTCTGACGTGCGTAGTTGTTTTAATGAACTCATGGCTCGCGCGGCGGGCAAAATTGAAAAGCCATGCGCATGCAAAACGGCCTGTTGCAGGGCGCACTTTCCCTGCGCCACCGACAATAAATCATGGCGTGCGGACAACATCAATCTATCCAGTAAATTGTGCGGCGCGGGATTCTCATCCAGCACCAGCACATCTTTACCGGAACGCGCCAACGCGGCGGCCAGATTGATGGTCATGCTGGTGCGACCGACTCCCTGTTTGCCTGAAACGACCGTCACAACACGGGTCTGATTGTTCACCAATAAACGACGCAAACCTTCGGCCTGATCCAATCCATTTTCATAGCGCATATCTCACCTCACCCTTAATTGCGCCCGCCCCGCCGCGTGGCGGCGACCCTTCCGCTGCCATCACGATGGGCAAGTCCAGTTCTTGCAGGCTGAACGGTGTGCTGCGCACCACCGACTTCATCGCGCGGCGCAACAAATAATCCAGATGGATGGGATGCAAATCCTCCGGCACGCGCTGACCGTTCGCCATGTAGTGCATCACCAAGCGATGGCGCAGTATCACATCCAACACCGTGCCTACATTTGCCGCTTCATCCAGTTTGGTGAGTATGCAACCGACAATTTTATTGCTGAAATACATGCGCACCACATCTTCCAGCGTGTCGCCCGAACTGGTGGAATTGAGCAATAACAAGCGTTTCACACCGGTCGCGTCGAACATCTCATTTTGATTGGCGACACGCTCATCGCGCTGCCCCATGCCCACCGTGTCGATAAGCACCAGATGTTTGTTTTCCAGAGCGGACAAAGTCAGGCGCAAATCGTCGATGTCCTTTACCGCATGCACGGCCACGCCCAAAATCTTGCCGTATATTTTGAGCTGCTCGTAAGCCCCGATACGATAACTATCCGTGGTCAACAAAGCAACTTTTTCCGCACCGTAGCGCACCACCGCACGCGCCGCGAGTTTTGCGGTAGTCGTGGTTTTGCCCACGCCGGTGGGTCCGATGAGGGCATACACGCCGCCCTTGGCGATGATGTCGTCTTCCGCGCCCGCGACACGCAAATTACATTTCAATACTTCTTTAATCCAGGATTCGCCTTGCATTTTATCGGCGGGCATTTTGCTCACCAGTTGTCTTGCCAGCGACGCGCTGAATCCGGTGTTAATCATCCTGCGCAGCAAACTGGCACGCTCTGGAACACGCTGTAGCACATCGTTCCATGACATCGCGGAAAACTGTTGTTGCAACATACTTTGCATGGACTTGATTTGGTCGAGTATTTCTTCCGTGCCAACGGAAACAGGCAAAATTTCTTTGACTGGCTCGGAGCGTATCGCTGATTTGGCGGGACGCTCTTTTTGTCCGGAAAGTTTTCCGGCGATTTGTTTGGCGGCCGTTGGTGTCGCGGTCATTTGCACGATGTCTTCATTCGCCAGCGCGATAATCTCGACTCCTTCGTCGGTCTGACGATTGGACAAGATGATGGCATCATCACCCAGCTCATTGCGTATGTCCCTAAGTGCCTCACGTGCCGTCGAAGCGATGAATTTTTTGACGCTCATAATCGACCTCCTACCGTAGCGGTAACCCGGATGGTTTTGAAGTCCGGTATCTCATCGTGCGAAATCACTCTTAATTGCGGCACGGCGCGCTTTAAGAAACGCGCCAGCAAATCGCGCAATTGCGCGGGCACCAACAACACCGTTGGCAAACCCAAGCGTTCCTGAACTTGCGCGGCGGCACGCGTTTCGCGCAACACCGTGTCCGCCAGACCAGGCTCTATGCCTATGCCCTCCTGGCTGGATTGCATCGCTTGTATCAGGATGTATTCCAGTTCTTTGTCCATGCCGATGACTTGCAACTCTTGGGCGGCAGGATAAAACTGTTGCACGATGGCAGGTCCCAGTGCGACGCGCACCAGACTGGTAAGTTGGAAAGCATCCTGAGTGCGCGCGGCATTCTCCGCCAGCGTTTCCACGATGGTGCGCATGTCGCGTATATGCATACCCTCGTCCAACAAATTCTGCAAAACTTTTTGCACCACGCCCAATTGCAAAACCTTAGGCACCAAATCCTCGGTGAGTTTGGGCGCGAGCTTGGCGAGATGATCAAGTAACTGTTGCACTTCTTGTCGTCCCAGTAATTGCGACGAATGGGTGTTGATGAGATGACTCAAATGCGTGGCGACCACTGTGCCCGGATCGACCACGGTATAACCCATAATCTGCGCCTGATCGCGCAACGCGCCGTCTATCCATATCGCGGGCAAACCGAATGCCGGATCTTTGGTCTTGTTACCGGAAAGTTCACCGCTAACACTGCCCGGATTGATTGCCAGAAATTGATTGGGATAGGATTCTCCGCTGCCCACTTCCACACCTTTGAGCGTGATGCGATAGCCGTTGGGACGCAAATCCAAGTTGTCGCGTATATGCACGGCGGGCGGCAAAAATCCGATGTCCTGCGTGAATTTTTTTCGTATGCCTTTGATGCGCCGCAGCAGATCACCATCCTGCGCTTTATCCACCAGGGAAATCAGCCGATAACCGACTTCCAAACCCAACACATCCACTTGCGCGACATCTTCCCAGCTCGCATCTGTCCCCTCGGTCATCGAGGCGGGAACAATGTCGCTCGCTGTTTCGACGACATCTTTTTCAGATTTTTTCGAGAGGTGATAAGCCAGCCAAACCATCGCGCCGGCCAAAGTCAAAAAGGCGAAATGCGGCATACCGGGTATCAGTCCCATCATGCCGATGATAGAGCCGGTGAGCATGATAATCTGCGGTTGTTTGAACAACTGTCCGACCAATTGCTGACCGATATTCTCGTCGCTGGAAACGCGACTGACCACGATACCGGCAGCGGTGGAAATCACCAGCGCGGGAATCTGCGCGACCAATCCGTCACCTATGGTAAGCAAAGTGTAATTATGTGCCGCCGTGGCAATATCCAAATTGTGTTGCACCACGCCGACGATCAAGCCGCCGATAATATTGATGAACAAAATAATAATGCCGGCAACCGCATCACCGCGCACAAATTTTGACGCGCCGTCCATCGCACCATAGAAATCGGCTTCCTGGGCAATTTCGGCACGGCGTTTGCGCGCCACATCCTCGCCTATCAATCCGGCATTCAAATCGGCATCAATCGCCATTTGTTTGCCCGGCATCGCATCCAAAGTAAAACGCGCGCCGACTTCCGCGATACGTCCCGCACCTTTGGTGATGACCACGAAGTTGATGACCACCAGAATTGCAAACACCACAATGCCGACGGCGTAATTTCCACCCACCAAAAAATGTCCGAACGACTCGATGACTTTACCCGCCGCATCCGGTCCGGTGTGACCTTCGAGCAAAACGATACGGGTGGAAGCGACGTTCAACGACAAGCGCAACAGCGTCGTAATCAGCAAGATGGTAGGGAAGGCGGCGAAGTCCAGCGCGCGTGTGGTGTTCATGCTGACCAGCAACACCATCACTGCGATGGCGATATTGAACGTGAATAAAATATCCAGCAAAAATGGCGGTAGCGGCAATACCATCATCGCCAAGATCATTACAATCAAGACCGGTCCTGCCAAACTGCGCAGATTCGCGACGCGGTTGAATATACCTTGCAGAGAAGTCATATTCATAACGAACGCCCTATCCGCATATTGGGCATTTGCATCGCTATGACGATTACGATTTTTTGCTGATTTTTCATACCCGCCTCTCGACATTCGCCTGATGTTGAATGCCGATAAAAGGCACTCATGGCTCATGCGTATTATCGAGAGTGCCAAGCAAACCGATAGGCGAAATAAGCGGGTATTTAGCTAGCTATTTGTTTTGGAAAATTCACCATTGATATGCGGCTATAGCGGTTTGCAGTTCATGCAAAGCTGTTTCCAACTCCGCCACATCCGCTTCACAACCCGGCTCACAAGGGAACTTCTCAACGCGCTCGGCGGCTTTCATAGTGCGCTCGGCGGCGAATATGCTGACCATGCCTTTAATAGTGTGCGCGCTGTGGCGCACCGCGTCCTTATCATTGCGCCGCACACCTTCCTTGATGCGTTGCAAATGCGGTGGCGCATCGGCAAGAAACAGGCGCGTGATTTCATCGAATAATTCACGGCTGTCATCCATCAATTCTTTTGCTTTTTCAAAATCCACCACCGCTAACTCGCGTGCCACCGGCGCGACTTCTTCGCCGCGTTTGGCTGCCGCACCCTGCGCAAGAATATCCAACTCGTGCCACAAGGCCTCGGTGTTGATGGGCTTGGTCAAATAGCCATCCATACCGTGTTGCAAACACTCCTCGCGCGCCCCCTGCATGGCATGTGCGGTCATCGCCACAATAGGAATATGTTTATCCGAGTCCACCTCTTCTTTGCGTATGCGCTCGGTCGCTTCATAGCCATTCATCTCAGGCATATCCACATCCATTAAAATTGCATCGAACTTTCCCTCATGCCAATGCTGTAATGCCTCGATGCCGTTGTTCGCCACCGTCACTGTGTGCCCCAGTTTTTCCAACACGCGCACTGCCAGTGTCTGGTTCACTTTGTTGTCTTCCGCCAGCAACAGATTTAATTTGTGACGGGTCTCGCGCAAAGAATGCCGCGTAATTAGCGCGGGTTTGTTTTGACCGGGTTCACCCAGCGCGGTCATAATTGCATCCAATAATTCAGATTGCGCAACAGGTTTGGTCAGATAACTTGCCACCCCCAGTTCACGGCAACGTGCAGCGTCGCCGCGTTGCCCTTCCGAAGTAAGCATCATCACCGTTGCCTCGACATATTCCGGGTGTCTGCGCAAATGTTCCACCAACTCGAAACCATCCATGCCCGGCATTTGCACATCGAGCAACGCCAAGGTGTAAGGCTTGCCGGCTTGCGCCGCACGTTCCAATTCCGCCAACGCCTGTTCGCCACTCATCACCACCGTTGGCACTAGCTTCCAGTTGCGCAACATTTCCTGCAACACTTTGCGATTGGTCTCGTTGTCATCGGCCACTAGCACCGGCATACCGGCGATGCGCCCGGTCTGCTGGTAGTTTGCCAGCGGCTTTTCAGACACCATATCCATGTTGATGGTGAAATGAAAAATACTGCCCTTGCCCACTTCACTATCCAACTCAATCTTGCTGCCCATCAACTCGATGAGTTGCGCGGAGATAGTCAGCCCCAGACCTGTACCGCCAAATTTGCGCGTGGTCGAGGTATCGGCTTGTGAAAACGATTCAAAAATGGATTGGAATTTTTCGCGCGGAATACCGATGCCGCTGTCGCGCACGCTAAAGCGCAAACTGGCACAATGCTCACCGGGCGTGGTGACACATTGCACCTCGACTTCGATCTCGCCTTTTTCAGTAAACTTGATAGCATTGCCCACCAGATTGACGATCACCTGACGCAAACGTCCCGGATCGCCGAGCAACCTATCCGGCACATCGGGAGAGACATGCAGCAACAATTCCAGATTTTTTTGATGCGCCCGCACCGCCAATGATTTCATGGTGTCGCGCAACATGTGATCCAGCGAAAACTCTATGTTCTCTATGGTCATTTTGCCGGATTCAATTTTGGAAAAATCCAAAATATCATTGATGATATGCAGCAAAGAATCGGCGGAGGATTTCACCAGTCCCAGATATTCTTTTTGTTCTTGCGTCAGCTCGGTATCCAATGCCAACTCGGTCATGCCGATGATGCCGTTCATAGGCGTGCGTATTTCATGGCTCATGTTGGCGAGAAAATCGCCTTTGATCCGGTTCGCCTGTTCCGCCGCTTCCTTGGCTTTTAATAACGACGCTTCGGCATGTTTGCGGTCACTGATGTCGGCATTCGTCCCGGTCATACGCACCGCGCGCCCTTCGCTATCCCGCTCCACCACCTTGCCATGCGTCTGTATCCACACCCAGCTTCCATCGGTGTGCCGCACGCGAAATTCCACCGAATAAAATTCGGTTTTGCCTTTCAGCACATCGCCAAGATTGGCGGTCAATGAATCACGCTCGTCGGGGTGAACCATGTTGATGAGTTGCGCGCTGGTAACCAGCATATCTTGCTTTTCCCCGCCCATCATCGCCGCCCAGCGATCACTCAGATACATACGGTCACTGCCGACATCCCAGTCCCACAATGCCAGATTTGAACCATCCAAGGAAAGGTTCAACCGTTCCTGCGTCAGGCGTATGAACAATTCATTTTTTTTGCGTTCGGAAATGTCCTGGAAAGCAACCACGACACCATCAAATATGCCGTTGCGCAGCACGGCTTGAGAAGTGACTTCGACCGGAAACACGCTGCCGTCTTTGCGCACAAATACCTGATCGTCACTGCGCGAACTGCCATGCGCTTTAACCTCAAGCATAATTCTGCATTCACGTGCCGGTAACGGCACACCATTAGCCGAGCGGGTATGGATCATGTTGTGTACCGGCTTGCCAATCAAATCCGCGCGTAACCAGCCCAGCAATCGCTCCGCCTCGGAATTCATATAAATACAATTTCCGCGCACATCCTGCACGTACAAACCTTCCCCCAAAGTCTCGCTGATATGCTCATAAAAAGCACGCTGCTCTTTGACCTTTTTTTCCATGTCTTTGCGCGCCGTGATGTCGGTGCGTATCGACACATAGCGCAGTGGTTTATCCTCCTCGTCCATGAATGGCACGATGGTCGATTCCACCCAGTACAGATCGCCGTGTTTGCTGCGATTTTGAATTTCCCCATGCCAGATGTCGCCACGGCTGATGGTCTGCCACATGGTTTTGAAATACTCCGGCGGATGCGTGCCAGAATTAATTATTCTGTGGTCTTGCCCCAATAATTCATCCTCCGAATATTGGGTCAGCTCCCTGAACTTGCCGTTGGCATAAATGATTTTTCCCTGCGCGTCGGTGATGCTCACCGCATCGTGCTGATCCATCGCATACTTCTGAAAATTCAGTTCGGTCAGCGTGTCTTTCAGCTTATCGTAGGCCGCGCTTAGTTTGCTTTCGGCCTGATGCAAAGTGGTCACATCCTGAAACGACACCAGCGCGCCTATGGTCGCACCATCCTGAATAATGGGTCGGGCACGATACGCCACCGGCACAAATTCATCTTTGCTATTCAAAAAAAGATCGTTGCCTTCTATGGGCTGACCGTGTTGGATTACCGTCATTTGCGGCGTGTCCTCGGTCAGCCATGTCGAACCGTCATCGTGCTGCTTTTGCACCAGCTCATGCAGCTTGCTGTCTATCAGTTCGGATTCCTGCCAACCCAATACGTTTTCCGCCGCCGCGTTGATGAAAGTGATGCGCCCCTCAAGATCGGTGGCATACACACCATCGCTCAAAGTGTTCAACAAGGTGCGCGTCATCTCGGCATTTTGCGCACGCATACGCTCGTTCACCGCGTTCAACTCGGTGGTGTTCATCTGCAAAGCGTTCTGCAACATCCGCTGCTCTTTGTCGACCTCGTGGTAATAACTGTCGACGATACTCAGAAAGCCTTGCAGCCTTTCATCCGGCTGAAAATCCTGACCGAGCTGGCGACGCAGTTGACGTTCGAGCAAGCGATGCATATAAAATCTCTATTCGTAAATGGTGGTCAGGGTCATGGTCTGATTGTGCAACTGGCATTGCAAAATATCGCTGAACGGAGCCAATTCGCCGTAGGAATAAAATCCG
>JBAVPP010000023.1:0-3003 GCA_049693175.1 Gallionella sp.
TACATCATGGCGAAGGTGTTGGCGAAGCGCGCCAAAATAATCTTGCGCAAGATCGGACCGACCATCCACAAATTTAATTTGAACGCGTCGAATTTGAGATGTACTTCGTCGCTCGATTGAATCGCGAGTTTCGCACTTATCGTGGCGAGTATCGGCAAGAAAATTATCACTGTCCAAAAGTGCACAAAGAACCACGAGGTGGCGAGCAATAACCGGGTTTGCAGCGGAATTTCCTGACCCATGCTTTTGATGAAACCGACCAGTTGCGGTACCAGATATATCATCAGAAAAAACGTGATGCCCAATACGATAGTGCCGACAAAAGCGGGATACAGCAACATGGTTTTGCTATGCGCCGCCATCTCGTCCTGCCATTTGAGCGACGCGGAGAGGTGCGCGAAAACTTCCGGCAAGCGTCCGCTTTGTTCGCCCGCATGAGTCAAGCTGATAAAAATTTTATCGAAATCTTGCGGGTGTTGCGCCATCGCGGCAGAGAACGTTTTTCCACTTTCAATCGCTTCGATTAAATCGGCGATGATGGCGCGAAAACGCGCCTGGCTCATGGTGTCGCGCAAATCCGCAAGCGTTTCCAGCAGCGGCACACCGGCGCGCAGCAGTTGTTCGAGATTAAAGAAAAAAGTGATGAGGTCGGTGCGTTTTATTTTTGAAGATGACAGTGCAAATTTTCGTTTGCCAATTTTTGCGGTGATTAAATCGAGTCCGCAGCGTTTTAATCTGGCTTCCAAATCGGGCAGACTCGCCGCGTCTTGCAGTCCTTTTTGGGATGTGCCGAATTGATTAATCGCGCGGTAGGCATAGCGCGGCATGTCAGTTCATCCTGTCGGACAAATCGACGACGCGGGCGACTTCAGCGAGCGAAGTTAGTCCTTGCCGGACGCGCTGGATGCCGTCCATCGCCAGCGGTGTAAATCCTTGCGCCAATGCCTGCTCGCGTATTTGCCGGGTGCTGGCGCGGCGCGACACCAGATCGTCCAAATCGTAATTCATCTTGAGCAATTCCATAATCGCCATACGCCCTTTGTAACCCTGATGATGACAGGCGACGCAGCCGTTGGCGCGATACAGCGTGACGTTTTCGTGCGGCAAAATGCCGAGCAGTTTTTGTTCCGCCGCATCCGGCGCGCAAGGCGTTTTGCAGGCTTCGCACAACACGCGCACCAGACGTTGCGCGATGATGCCGATGATATTGCCCGCCAGAATGTCCGGCAAAATGCCGATGTCGAGCAGACGCGGAATCGCGCCTATGGCGGAATTGGTGTGCAGTGTCGCGTACACCTGATGCCCGGTCATCGCGGCGCGGAACGCCATTTCGGCGGTGGGATGGTCGCGTATTTCGCCAACCAAAATAATGTCGGGGTCTTGGCGCATCATGGAGCGGATGCCGCTGGCGAAATCCAGTTTTGCCGTCTCGTTGATCGAGGTCTGGCGTATCAGCGCGATGGGATATTCGACCGGGTCTTCCAGCGTCATAATATTTACCGCTTCGGTGTTGATGTGATTGAGTATCGAGTACAGCGTGGTGGTTTTGCCGCTGCCGGTGGGCCCGGTTACCAGCAAGATACCTTCAGGTTTTTCAATGAGTTTTTTAAGTGTGGCGAGTGCGGTTTCGGCTAGACCGATTTGCGCCAGCGGCACGATACCTTTTTGTCTGTCCAAAATGCGCAGCACCAGATTCTCGCCGTGCGTGGTGGGATGCGAGGCGACGCGGAAGTCGATGATGTGTCCGGACAAACGCAACGAGATGCGACCATCCTGCGGCGCGCGGGTTTCGGCGATGTTCATGCCGCTCATCACTTTGATACGCACCACCATAGATGGCCAAAAACTTTTGTGCAGACTGCGCATCTGGCGCAGCACACCGTCGATGCGATAACGTATGCGCAAAAAACTGCTTTCCGGTTCGAAGTGTATGTCGGACGCGCCCTGTTGCACCGCTTCGCTGAGTAGCGCGTCTATGAGTCTCACCACAGGTTGGCTGAACTCCTGCGCAGCGAATGACGGGTGCTGATATTCCATCTCGCCGGGTTCGATCTCATGCAAAATGCCGTCTATGGAAAGTTCCGCGCCATAGTGCTGATCGATGCCGCGCAGAATGTCCGATTCGCTGGCGAGCAAGGTGATGAGATGGTATTCGTTTTTGAGCAGGGCACGCACTTGATCCAATGCAATGAGGTTGTCGGGATCGGCGAGTGCGAGTGTCAAAACGCGAGTATCGTTTGCCACGAACAACGGCAGCAGTTGATAACGGCGCGCTAGTTCCTGCGGAATCAAAGCGAGCGCGGCGGGTTCTATGATGATGCGATCAAGCTCCACACTTTCATGCCCCAGATGCACCGCCATCACATCGCGTATCGCGGCCTCGGAAAGAAAGCCCAAGCGCACCAATAATTTCCCCAAGGGTTGATGCGTGTGGGTTTGCTCCTGCATGGCGATGCGCAATTGATCGTCACTAATCGCGCCTTTGGCGACCAGTAGGTTGGCTAGTGATGGTGGCGAGATGGCGGTGTGCATATTGTTTACTCCGCTAATTTTTGTGCACGCTGTGCAATCGCCGCGTGATCGAACGAGCGGTCGGTTGCATCGAGTTGCAGTGCGCGTAGATAAAATTGCGATGCGGGTTTTTTCTGTCCCAATCGTTCTAAACTGATTGCCAGATTAAATGCAATGTCGGCGTTGCCCGGCTCTAATTGATATGCGTCAAAATATGCTTGCTGTGCCTCGCTCCAACGCGTTTGTGCGGCGTAGTGGTTGCCCAGCGCGAAATGCAAAGCAGCGGAATTTTCCTGTTCCAGCAGCAATAACTTCAAATGACTTTCTTGATCTGTTTCATCATGCAATGCCGCCATACCCGCATGGGCAAAAGCGTTGCGCGGGTTTAGCGTCAAGACTTTTTGGTAAGTTTGCACGGCTAGCGCATCCTCACCACGCCGTTGCGCGATGGCTGCGACTCCTAGCAGTGCGTCGAGATTGGTCGCATCTATA
>JBAVPP010000024.1:0-3805 GCA_049693175.1 Gallionella sp.
CCATCATAATAATCGCCGCCAAAACCGGCTTGGGCAAATGGTGCAGCAAGGAAGTAAAAAACAGCAAAGTGAGCAGCACAAAAATAGCTGAAATAATCGACGACAACGGCGTTCTGGCATCGGAGGCAAGATTCAATGCGGAGCGTGAAAACGAGCCGCTCACCGGCATGGATTGACTGAATGCCGCCGCGACTTTGGCGAGTCCCTGACCGATCAATTCTTTGTTTTCATCCCACGGTGCGCGGGTCTTGATGGCGATGACTTTGCAACTCGACATGGCTTCCATAAAACTAATCAGCGCGATGACAAATCCGGCGGGAAGCAATGCGACGGTCGCGTGCCAATCCAACGGCGGCAGGCTTAAAGTGGGCAATCCCTGCGGCACCAGTCCCACCACTCTGCCGCCCAAATCGGCATAGCCTATGGCGTAACTCAACCAGGTGAGCGAGGCGACGGTGATGAGCACGCCGGGCAATTTTGGAGCAAATTTTTTGAATCCCAGCAACAGCAGAATTGCCGAAATCCCAAAACCCAGCGAGAGCAAATGCGCCGTGTCGATATGCAAAAGCACACGCGAAATATCCAGCAAAAAATGCTCGGATTGCGCGGCGGGTATGCCTAACAAAGTCGGCAATTGCGACAAACCGATGATGATGGCGGCGGCGTTAATGAAACCCATCAAAACCGGATTAGAGAGAAAATTCAGCAACACGCCTATGCGCAACACGCCAAACGCGATTTGAAAAATCCCGGACAATAACGCCAGCAAAATCGCGTACGAATAAAACAACTCGCTACCATGTTCCGCCAAGGGCGCGATGCTGGCGGCAGTCAGCAAAGAGGTCATGGCGACCGGCCCGGTTGAGAGCTGATTGGACGAGCCAAACAACGCGCCTATCACGGTCGGAATCAATGCCGCATACAAACCATAATAAGCGGGCACACCGGCGAGTTGCGCGTAAGCCAAAGATTGCGGAATGGCGACCAGTGACACCGTGATACCCGCCACCAAGTCGGCTTTCAAGGCATCTGCTCGAAAGTCGAAACGTTGGGAAAAACTTTGACTGAAGCTTCGTAAATCCATTACGTTAAATTCACCGGGTAATCACTATTTCACGAATCAATAATTCTGCTTTTTACATCAACCTATGGTCTGGTAATACAAATTTTGCGGATGGTTCGCCTGCGCGAAAAAGAACCAACGCTCCGCCAACAAGCCTAAGTACTGAAGTATAAATGCCAGCACCAGCAAGGATGGCGCGAACATACCAAATGCCAGCAAAGCGAGCGGCAACACAAAAGTCAGTAATAAAAAAATTGGTTTGATGTTGCGCAAAAATGCCTCGCTTTTGCCATGAAAAAACTCGCGCGTATTGAATGTCCCGCCCATCGCGCCCATAGACCTTTGCACGATGCGCGGATGCTTGACGCCGATGGCAGTTTGTATGGTTGATTTTGGTTTGAGTCGCGCGTTGCGTATCAGCGAGGCAATGCGTGCTACGAATGCCAGCAAGGTGATAATAATCGCCCAACCGCCAAAAAAATTGGTCTGTGACGGCGCGCTCAGTGCGGCGTATGCCGCTGCCAAAGTGAAGCCGGATGCGCCACCCAGCAAGATGTAATTGATGACGGTCAACGGGCTGTGCCATTCGCGCAAAAAACGCATACAGGCATACACCATGCCGGTGGTCACGAACAACACAAAAGCTAGCACGGTTCCGATGAGTCCCAACACGATGGTAATGTCTATGTCCAATTCACTCGGCAGCGTAACGACGACAGGCTTCCAACCCAACCAGTGCGTGACACCATAAACAAACACCACGCCCATAAAGGCAGGCAAGGCAATCACTTCGCGTGACAACCAAGAAGTGCGCCACATCGCGGCGGCACGCCAAGCGCGTTCCGGGTGTCCGAGGTGAAAAAAGGACGCAATCAAACCGCTTACCAGCAACACCAAAGCCAATAAGCTGCCGTAAGCGTAAAAACTGCCCGCTTGCATCGGCAACAAACTGAACAAGGCGTAGGATTGATGCGTAAACAGCGCGAGAAAAAGCCCTTGCCCGGCACCGATTAAAGTCGTTAAAAAAATCACAGAA
Source organism: Gallionella sp. (assembly GCA_049693175.1). Taxonomy (GTDB): domain Bacteria; phylum Pseudomonadota; class Gammaproteobacteria; order Burkholderiales; family Gallionellaceae; genus Gallionella. The sequence continues at coordinate 2,100 of JBAVPP010000024.1, forward strand.
AAAGCAGGTTTCATAATTCGTTTTTACCAGGAAGCATCATCCATCGATGCATCGCCTTTCTTAGGTTTGGGCAATTGTCCATCGACTTTGAGCGGGTTATCGGCGCGTTCCAATTCATCGTTGTGTATCTTGAGTTGGGTCTTGCGGCGCGGCAAATAATGGTTGGCGGGATGCGTGCCCCATTCCGGCATCAGGGCATAACCCGCGTTTTCACGGATCGCTTTAGACACCACCGATTCTTCGTCATGCACATCGCCGAATAATCGCGCACTGGTCGGACACGCCAATACGCACGAGGGTTTGCGGTCGCGTTCCGGCAATTTGGTATCGTAGATTCTGTCCACGCATAAGGTGCATTTTTTCATCACCTTCTGCTTTTCATCAATCTCACGCGCGCCATATGGACACGCCCAAGAACAATATTTGCAACCTATGCATTTATCGTAATCGACCAACACAATGCCGTCTTCTTTGCGTTTGTACGACGCGCCAGTCGGACACACAGGCACGCACGGCGGGTCTTCACAATGCAAACACGACTTGGGGAAATGCACCGTTTCGCTATTCGGAAACGTGCCGATTTCAAATGTCTGCACGCGATTGAAAAACGTCCCGGTCGGATCCGCGCCATACGGGTTTTCATCACATAATGGACCTGCTGAACCGGAGGTATTCCACTCTTTGCAACTGGTCACGCACGCATGACAACCGACGCAAACATTCAAATCAATTACCAGCGCGAGTTGGGTCATTTCGCACCGCCTTTCTTTTTACCGCCACCAAAGTATTGCAAAATTTTCGGATGCACAGTCATGCCGGGATATTTTTGCATAGGCTCAAATTGCGGCGAAGTTTGTTGCGGTTCGTCATCGCCCGCTTTGTAAATTCGCACTCGCACGTCATACCACGCCGCTTGTCCGGTGATGGGGTCGGAATTGGAAAAACGCTGACCATTCGCTTCGGCGGGCAGCTCTTCCGAGATAACGTGATTGAGCAAAAATCCCTTTTGCGCTTCGTTCGCATCAGGCGACAAATTCCACGCGCCAGCGGCCTTGCCTATCGCATTCCATGTCCATACCGTGCCTGGCTCTACCGACTCGCTGTAGCGTGCCATACAACGCACCTTGCCCCATTGCGACTCTGCCCACATCCAATCGCCATCAGCAATGCCCGCATCTTTTGCGGTTTGCGAATTTACATACAAATAATTGTGCGTATGAATTTGGCGCAGCCAAGCATTTTGCGAATCCCAAGAGTGATACATCGCCATCGGGCGTTGCGTTAATGCCGACAGCGGATATTTAAGTTTATCGTTGGTCTGCACTTCCAGCGGTTCGTAATAAAACGGCAGCGGATCAAAATAGGTTGCTATGCGTTTCGCCAGATGCGCAGGCGGTTGGCGGGTGATGCTTTTGCCTTGCGCGGCGAGACGGAATTTTTGCAATACTTCCGAATATAGATGAATCAGAATCGGTTCGGAGTAGCGCGTGATACCGCTGCGCTGCGACCATTCCAAATAACCCTTGTTCCAGTTGCGCATAAATTGATACGAGCGCGGCAACACATGGTGATGCACGCAATCATTTTTGGCATACATTTCCCATTGATTCGGATTCGGTTCGCCCTTGATAGATTTCTCGCCACCTTTGCCACGCCAGCCAGTCAAAAATCCGATGCCCGAACCCGGCGCAGTTTCCCAATTCACA
>JBAVPP010000025.1:0-4247 GCA_049693175.1 Gallionella sp.
TTTTTAGCTCTTATAGTGGGAAACGGACGCACACTTTACTGGATTACGGCGCGCCTGTGAATCAATATTTGCGGTCATGCGCAAATTACGAGGAGCAACTGACCATGATGTGGCGCGCGGCTTCGGGTGCTGGTTCGGCATAGCGTTGCATTTCGGGCTGTTCGTCGTAAGGCTTGCGCAGCAAGGCCAGCAGGCGTTCTATCTCGGAAAAATCACGCTGACTTTCCGCGAGCGCGATAGCATTTTGCGCAAGGTAATTGCGCAAAATATATTTTGGATTAAGCGTGTTCATGCGCGTTTTTCGTTCGGCATCGGTAAGCCCTTCGTGTTGCAAACGGGTGCGATATTTTTCTGCCCATACGTCGAATGCCGCAATATCCAGGCACTGGTCGCGCAATGCAAAATGGAAATCATTGCCGGAAAAATCGCTCAACATGCGAAAACTATTGGTGAAGTCGAGATGATTTTCATGCAATAACTTTAGCCACGCTTCTATTAACGGAAAGTCTTCCATCACAGGATTTTCCAATCCGAGTTTGCCGCCCATCAACGCGACAAAATGCCGATAAAAAGTTGGCGCATAATTTTCTAATATAACTTCGATGTCCGCCTCGCTCACCAGTCTGGATAAGGCTTGCGCAAGACAGCTCACATTCCATAAACCGATTTGCGGCTGTTGATTGTAAGCATAACGACCCTGCGGATCGGAATGATTGCAGATGTGCGCGGGATCATAATTTTCCATGAATCCGAATGGGCCATAATCCAGCGTCAAGCCGAGTATCGACATGTTGTCGGTGTTCATCACGCCATGACAAAAGCCCACGGATTGCCATTGCGCCATGAGCTTGGCGGTGCGCTGTGCGACTTCATTTAAAAGCAAACGGTATTTGTCATCGGCCGCGATAAATTGCGGGTAGTAATTTTCAATGACAAAATCGGCGAGCGTTTTGATGTGTTCGTATTGACCGCGATAAAAAAACACCTCAAAGGAACCGAAGCGGATATGCGATGGCGCAAGACGCGTCAACACGGCGGCGGTCTCGATTTTTTCGCGATACACTTGTTCGTCACTCCCCACGATACACAAGGCGCGACTGGTGGGAATGCCCAAACCGTGCATGGCTTCCGAACACAGGTATTCGCGTATGCTGGAACGCAGCACGGCGCGCCCGTCACCGCTGCGCGAATAAGGCGTGATGCCCGAACCTTTGAGTTGCACTTCCCAATGCTCACCGGCTTGATTACTAATTTCGCCCAGCATGATGGCGCGCCCATCGCCGAGCTGCGGCACAAAATGTCCAAACTGATGACCGGCATATAGCATCGCCAGCGGCTCGGCATCCGGTGGCAAACGATTGCCGCTGAAGTGTTCGGCAAAGTCGTCGCGCCACGCTTCCGCCGCGCTCAGTCCCAGCAAACACGCCGCGTCGGGGTTAAAACTAATCAGATAGGGAGCAGGCAAAGGCGTGGGATAAACGCGACTATAAAAGTGCGGCGCAAGCCTTGCGTAACGATGGGAAAAAGTGAGCTGGTGGAGTTTGAGCATGAGCAAAATACGCGGGTCAGAAGCATCATGCTAAATAACCAGAGTATTTTGGTCAAGTTATTATCTCATTCATCACAATGAAGACTTTGGTGGTGTTAGCCATTTCACCAACATCGCACGCAAATCGGCAAGCTCGGTCGGTTTGGTCAATAAATCATCCATGCCAGCGGCGTGACAACGATACGATTCCTCGGCAAGCACGTTGGCGGTCCACGCGATAATAGGAATGTGTCCGGCGGCAGAAGTTTGTTCGATTGCGCGGATATTCCGCGTGAGTTCATAGCCATCCATTTCGGGCATGTGGCAATCGGTGATGACCAAATCAAAGTGCCCGTTCTGCCACTTCGACAAAGCTTGCGCGCCATCAACGGCAGATTCAACTTGCACGCCCAATAAATCGAGTTGCTGTTTGAGCAACATGCGATTGATCGGATGGTCATCCACAATAAGAACCGCAACGGCTTGCCCGTTCACCGCCAACGGACCGGTGAAACGCTCATCCGACTGCGGCAATTCCGGTGCGATGTCCGGCTGTACCAGCGGCCGCGCCAAACGATTCACCACGGGCAAACTAATAGTTAAATAGAAAGTTGATCCAGTTTCGGATTGGCTTTCCACGCTGAGTTCACCGCTCATTAATTCCGCCAATCGGCGACAAATCGACAAGCCGAGTCCGGTGCCGCCATACATACGCGCGGTGTCGGCACTACCCTGCTCATAATGTTGGAACAATCGCGGCAGCTGTTCTTTTGCGATACCGACACCACTGTCTTGCACACTGATACGCAGCGTGTCCCTATCTTCACCGCGCATTATTATTTCGGCGCGAATTTCAACGATGCCGCGCTCGGTAAATTTAATCGCGTTACTGGTGAAATTATTAATAATCTGTGATAGCCGTAGCGGATCAAATAAGTACTCCGCATCCAATAAAGCCGGATCAATATTTAATTGCAATCGAATATCTTTGTCGTTGGCAAGTTGCGTGTAAGTTGCAATCACGCCTTTAAGCACTTGCGAAATCGCCGTGGCGCGCGGTGATAGCTCCAACTTCCCAGCTTCGATTTTCGACCAGTCGAGAATGTCATTCACAATCCGCAGCAAACTGTTTCCGGAAGTTTGCGCGGTACTCAGCAACTCGGTTTGTGTGTCGTTCAGTTGCGACAAACTAAGCAACTCCATCATGCCCAACAAGCCACCCAGCGGAGTGCGAATCTCGTGACTCATGGTGGCAAGAAACGAATCTTTGGCGTGATTGGCAAATTGTAATTGTGCGGTGCGCTCTTGCACCCGCGCGGCAAGTTGGGCGCGCTCTTCCTCGATTTTGGCATTGGCTTGCTCCAACTGTTCGGCGGTAACACGTAATTGCGCCAGTGTTTGCTGGCGTTCGGTAATATCCACCACCGAGGCCAGAACAAATGCCTCGCCATTGATTTGCAGCGGGCTCAAACCAACCTCGACTTGGATTTGCCGCCCGCTCTGGTGTTGCCCGAACAAATCGCGCCCCTTGCCCATCGCCCGTTTCACCGGATGGGCAATGAAGCTTTTGACGTGCGCCGTGTGCGCTTCGTGAATTATTTTGGGCAACAGCAGATTAACCGGCTGACCGATTAACTCGCGTTCTGTGTAACCGAACAATGTGCTGATTTGTGAATTAAGTATCACGATTTCGCCGCGCGCATTCACGATCATCATGCCGTTCGGCGCGGCTTCGACAGCGGCGCGAAAACGATCGTCGGATTGCTTGCGCTCGGTGATGTCCTGCAAGGTCTGGAGAATGAGCACAACCTCGCCTTCACTGTTGCGCACCGCTGTGGCTGTGAGGTTGCAAACCCACTGCGCGCCGGTTTTAATATGGTGATATTGAAACTCAAAATCCCGCACAAAATCGCTGCGTATGGCGCGCATCAACGGCCAATCCAGATACGGTATGAGCCTACCATCCAGATAGCGCAACTCCCAGTCAAACTGGTACTCCGCAACGCTGCGTTTCATCTCGGCGGCGGAGCTGAAATGGTGGAGTCTTAGGGCGGTCTCGTTCATGGTGATGTCTGAACCCAGCGCGTCGCACAAAACAAAACCTATCCTCGGATTTTCAAACGCGGCGCGCAATTTGTCGCGCTCCTGCTGCAAGCTCGCTTCGATTTGTTTGCGCTGGGTAATGTCGCGCGACGAGTTGAACAACAAAGGTTTGCCATCCAACTCCAGCGACGTATTGCTGATTTCGACATCGAACTCACTGCCATCTTTGCGCTTATGACGGGTCTCAAACTCCGCGCGCGCCTTTCTTTGCAGCAGGTTTGCAATCATGGCAGCCAATGTGCCGCGCGAAAAATGCACATCCCATTGCGCCACGTTCATCCCTATCACCTCATCCCGCGTGTAACCCAACATGGCGCAGAATGAATCGCTGGCTTCGACGATATTTCCATCGGGATCAAGAATGTGTATTCCGTCGCTGGCGTTGTGCAGCAGCGCGAGTGCTTTTTCGCTTTCCCGCTTGTAAGCGGCTTCGGTATTTTTTTGCGCGGTGATGTCGTAGAACCAGCCCAACACCGCAGCCTCGCCCTGATACTCCATCAATAAATATGAGGACAAAACATGCACGGTTGAACCGTCAGGAATACGCAATTCAATTTCGCGGTTCAGCACACTGATGCCGCGCTCCAACTCAAGCAACAACGATTCATATTCCTCA
>JBAVPP010000026.1:0-8062 GCA_049693175.1 Gallionella sp.
GAAACAGATAGCAGTTCCTGTTAAATATATTGGCTAGTACATAGGCTCTATGCAACTGACGGTATATTTGACGGTATCTTGAAAAATCTAACTCATAGATCCGTTTTATTACATAATGTTAAGAGTGCTTTTCGACTGCCACCCTCCGTGGCGTTTTTTATTTAGTGTTTCCTCAGCTAATGTTCAACCCGCTCGTTTTGTAGAAATTTGCCAAATCGCTCAGGTCGTCGAACACCGCTGCCGCGCCCGTGAAACTTTGATTGCGGGTGTAGTGGTTGATGGTGACATAAGTTTTGATGCCTGCCGCCAAACTGGAGCGCAGTCCGTTCTCGGAATCCTCCAGCGCGATGCAATCTGCGCCGGTTAAGCCCAACTTTTCCATCACCCAAAAATAAATATCCGGTGCGGGTTTTTTGTGCGGGACGATGTCGCCGCAACCGTTGGCGGAGAAATATTTTTCCCAGTCTTTACCCAGCGCGACCTCCAATAATGCCGACACATTTTGTGGCGTGGTGGTGGTGGCAATTGCCAGTGTGATGCCTGCCGCGTGTGCTTGTTCGATTAACTGCTTCACGCCCGGACGCAGCGGAATACTGCCCGCTGCCAACATAGTGGTGTAGTGTTTGGTTTTCACCGCGTGTAGATTTTTCACGAAATCATCGAAGTCGGCGGGCTTGTTATAGCCTTGCAAAAAATCGCTGACAAAATATTTGATGCGCTCTTTGCCGCCGGTGACTTTCAACAATTTGTCGTACATCGCGACATCCCAATTCCAATCCAGCCCTTCATCCGCGAAGGCTTGATTAAAAGATTTACGGTGTCCGTCTTCGGTATCGGCAAGTGTGCCGTCCACGTCAAAAATAATGGCTTTGATCGTCATGTTGTCTCTAATGTTTAAGTTAAGAAAAATCAAAAAATTGTTTGTTGTTAGCGCATACCGGGGAACTTGCCCGCCATGCTGCGCATCATTTTCGACATACCGCCTTTACTGAACATTTTCATCATTTTTTGCGTCTGCTCAAATTGGTTCAGCAGTTGATTGACGTGCATCACTTGCACGCCTGCGCCCATCGCGATGCGGCGTTTGCGCGAGGCTTTGATCAGTTCCGGTTTGCTGCGTTCTTCCAGCGTCATGGAATTGATGATGCCTTCCAAACGGTTCACGGCTTTGTCATCGACTTTCGCACCCGCCGCCGCTTGGCTGAGTTGCGACGGGAGCTTATCCATCATTGCGGACATGCCGCCCATTTTGCGCATTTGCACGATTTGCATTTTGAAATCATTGAGGTCGAAGCCATCACCTTTTTTGATTTTTTTCGCCAGTTTTTCCGCTTCGGCGTGATCGACTTCGCGATGCGCTTCTTCGATTAGCGACAGCACGTCACCCATACCCAACACGCGCGATGCCATGCGTTCAGGATGAAAGGCTTCGAGACCGCTGGACTTCTCGCTCACGCCGATAAATTTAATCGGCTTGCCAGTAACATGACGCACTGACAATGCCGCGCCGCCGCGCGCATCGCCGTCCAATTTGGTCAGCACCACACCTGTCAGGGGCAATGCCTCGCCGAACGCTTTGGCAGTGTTCACCGCGTCTTGCCCAGTCATGGCATCGACCACGAACAAGGTTTCAATTGGATTGAGCAGCGCGTGTAAATCTTTAATCTCCGCCATCATCATCGCGTCGATTGCCAAGCGTCCGGCGGTATCAACGATTAAAACATCATGGTGATGTTTGCGCGCGAAATCCAGTGCGGCAAAAGCGATGTCCTGTGGCTTTTGCGTAAGGTCGGAGCTGAAGAAATCTATTTCCAATTGTTTCGCCAAAGTGCGCAATTGCTCAATCGCAGCGGGACGATAAATATCACAACTGACCAGCAACACTTTTTTCTTGTTTTGGTCACGCAGTAGTTTTGCGAGTTTTCCGCTGGTGGTGGTTTTACCTGCACCTTGCAAGCCCGCCATCAGAATCACAGCGGGGGGCACAGCGGCGAGATTCAGCGCGTCATTATGTTCGCCCATCAGTTTGGTCAATTCTCTATGCACCACGCCGATAAGCGCTTGTCCGGGATTGAGATTGCCGACCACTTCATGCCCTAGTGCGGCAACTTTGACTTGCGCGATAAAATCTTTGACCACCGGCAATGCCACGTCGGCTTCGAGCAAAGCCATGCGGACTTCGCGCAAGGCATCTTGAATATTGCTTTCTGTCAGCCGCGCTTGCCCGCGCAGATTTTTAATTACGCCGGAAAGGCGTTGGGTCAGATTGTCCAACATAAGTGGCTCGTGATAGATAGTGTAGAATTCGCGAAGTCTAAAACATCCTGATAGAAAATGCCTAGCCTTCTTATCGCCATTTTTACTTTTGCTTCCTACGCGGCTTTGTCCGCCGTGTTCTGGCGCGGCAAAGATAAAGGCAATATCGACCTGCTAAGTCGCGGTACGGCAGGACATTTGATTTTAATCCCTATTCTCCTTCATGGTTTTTTGCTGGTCAGCGATATGTTTGCCAATGGCGGCATAGACTTCGGTTTGCTCAACGCTTTATCGCTTATCGTTTGGCTGACGTTGATGGTGTATTGGATCGCGCGCTTCTTTTATCCTATCGGCGAATTTCTGATTTTGGTTTTGCCGCTGGCTGCCATCGCCTCTTTGTTGCCCGGACTCTCGCCTGCCGAACATCAACTCAGTTATACCAATCTGCCAGCCTTCTCGGCACACATCAGCGCGGCAATGTTGGCCTACAGTTTATTCACCATCGCGGTGTTTCATGCGGTACTGATTTCACAGGTCGAAAAGCGTTTGCACCAAGCCTCATTGCCGCCAGTATTGCGCAACTTGCCGCCGCTGATGACCATGGAAAGTTTGTTGTTTCGCATCATCGCGGTGGGCTTCGCTTTGCTCTCGCTGACGCTGGCATCCGGCATGATTTTCTCCGAAGAAATTTTCGGCAAGGCGTGGCAATTCAACCACAAAGTTATTTTCGGATTTATCTCGTGGGCGGTGTTCGGCTCGCTGTTGTTAGGCCACGCATTTTACGGATGGCGCGGTCGCAAAGCGGTGCGCCTGACTATCAGCGGTTTCGTATTTTTGCTGCTCGCGTACTTGGGTAGCAAATTCGTCATGGAAGTTTTGCTACATCGCTAACATGAAACTCTCCCGCGTATTTCTGCCGTTGTGGTTCGCCTTGGCTTTGCTGTTCACTCAGCAAGCCGGCGCGACACACGCGCTGCATCACGCGCTGGAACAACACGACAAACAATCCACACATACTTCCGCCGCGTGTGAACAGTGCGAGAATTACGCGCAACTCGGCAGCGCGCTCACCACGCCCGCGCAACAATTTTTGTCCGCCAGTAATTGCACCGACAACGTTGCGCGCATTGATTTTAGCTTCCGTACATTCAGCGTTTTTGCCGCCAATGCGCGCGCGCCACCGTCACTCCAAAAGTCCGCATAAGCCCAATGCCCGCTCGCGGGTAGTCATGCATTTTGGAGTTACACCATGAACAAGCACACCGTAATTTGTGTCGCCCTGCTCGCCGCATTTTCGGCACACGCCGAGAATAATTCCGCCGCTGGCGACATCAGCATCACGCAACCCAACGCGGATGAAATCGACATCACGACGACGCGTCTCGCTACGCCGCGCAGCAATCCCGCGCCCAGCAATGGCGGCAGTGCGTATCGTTTCACCGCCGACGACATCACGAATTTGCCGCAAGGCGACAGCACACCGCTCAATCAAGTGCTGCTGCGCGCGCCGGGCGTTGTGAATGACTCTTTCGGTCAACTGCATATACGCGGCGATCACGGCAATATGCAATATCGCATCAATGGCGTGATGCTGCCGGAAGGCATTAACGGTTTCGGGCAAGCACTGGACACACGCTTCGCGCAGAACATTAATTTACTCACTGGCGCATTGCCCGCACAATACGGCAATCGCACAGCGGGAGTTGTCGAAATCACCAGCAAAACAAATTTCGATGCGGGCGGCAAAGTGGATTTGCTTGCGGGCAGCAATCAAACTTTTAATCCCAGCATCGAATACGGCAACAGCAATGGTGACCTGAGTTATTTTGTTAACGCTTCTTATCTGAGCAACAATATCGGAATCGAAAAACCTACACCTGACACCAATCCACTGCACGACAATACCCAGCAAGCTAAAGGGTTTGCTTACCTATCGTATTTACTCAATCCCGACACCAAAGTGAGCTTGATGTTTGGCAGTTACGACGGCAAATTTCAAATCCCGAATCGCCCCAGCCTCGCACCCGACCCGAATAATCTCGGCATCGTTGCGCAACTGCCCGCCGGATATACGCCCAACTCTGCCACACTTAACGATAATCAGCGCGAAGTAAATCGCTTTGCAGTCACTTCTTTGCAGAGTTCCTTAAACGATAATATTGATTATCAAGTGTCGTTATTCTCGCGTTATTCCAGTGTGCATTACACACCGGATGTCATCGGCAACCTGGCTTTTAACGGCGTGGCGGCCGATGTGTTTCGCAGCAGTTCCAGTAGCGGAATTCAAGCCGATGCGAACAATCGTTTGAGCGAAAATCACACCCTACATTTTGGATTTTTTGGCAGTGACGAAAATGTCCAAAGCAACAATACCTCCACTGTTTTTCCCGTCAATCCGGCAACAGGCTTGGTCGCAGGTTCTGCCTATACCGTCATCGACAATAATCCAAAAAGTGGCAATACTTTGCTGGGTGCTTATCTGTCGGACGAATGGAAAACCAGCAATAAACTCACGCTAAATTATGGCGCACGTTTCGACCAAGTGAATGCGTATGTGAACGAACATCAACTTAGTCCGCGCATCGGTATGATTTACAAAGCCGATGAAAAAACCACTTGGCATACCGGCTACGCGCGTTATTTCACGCCACCGCCGACCGAGTTGGTCTCCGCCAACACACAGGCGATTTTCCAAAATACCACGAATGCCGCACCCGGTTTGAACTCGCCAGTCAAATCCGAACGCTCGAATTATTTTGATGCCGGTGTCACGCATCAACTCACCGCCCGCACCAGTTTGAGCGTGGATAGTTTTTACAAACAAACGCAAAATCTTATCGATGAAGGTCAGTTCGGTTCGGCGTTGATTATGACTCCGTACAATTATGCGCAAGGCCGAGTGTACGGCATCGAACTCAGCGGTAATTATCAGCGCGAGGAGGTGTCCGCGTATGCCAATTTGGCGCGCACCGTCAGTCAGGCAAAGAGCATTATTTCCAGCCAATATTTATTCGATGCAGCCACGCTTAATTACGCCGCGAACAACTGGGTGAACGTCGATCATCAACAAGCAATCACTTTCTCCACTGGCGTATCCACGCTTGTTGACGGCACGCGTTTCAGCGGCGATGTGATGTTTCAAAGCGGCTTACGCAACGGTTTCGCCAACACCACTAACCTGCCCTCTTACACCGTTGTTAATCTTGGCGCGAGTCGCAAAATCAGCTCATCACAATTCGGCGCGTTGGAAATTCGGCTGGTGCTGAGCAACCTGTTCGACAAAATATACGAAATACGCGACGGCTCAGGTATAGGCGTGTTCGCGCCGCAATTTGGCGCGCGACGCGGCGTGTTTGCGGGATTATCTAAACCGTTCTAAACACAAAATCGCGCAGCGGTTACATGGCGTTGCATAAAATGTTACCTTTCGCCACGTCAACAGGTGACTGCACGCCAACCGCTAAAATTTCGACACCAACGGGCTTACCGTACTCGACTGAGGGTTTATGAAAGCACACAGACTCGTACCATTGTTTTTATTTTTGCCCTGTATTTCGGCACACGCCGGAGAACAAGTTGCTGATACTTCGACCCCGGATGAGATTGTGGTGAACGCCGATGTGCTGCCCGCCCCAGCCGGTAAAAATACCGTGAACGGAAAGAACATCCGCCAGCTCGCGGGCTCTAGCGGTGATCCGCTGAATGTCTTGCAATCGCTGCCCGGTGTGGCGACGGTGGATGGCACGAGCGCGCCCGCCGTGCGTGGCTCAGGCCCGGGTGACAACCTCTATTATGTGGATGATTTACTCATTAACAATCTGTTCCACTTCAACAGTATCAGCGTCTTCAACGCCGACCTGATCGACAGTTTTAATCTGTATAGCTCGGTGACCAACCCGCATTATGGCGACATCACCGGCGCGGTCATCGATGTCAAATTACGCGACCCGCGCAACGATAAAATCGGCGGCAAGTTTGATGTTAATTTAATGGGAGCAGGACTTTTAGTTGAAGGTCCCAGCACTGACAATCAATCTTTTTTTCTGTCCGTGCGGCGCAGTTATATTGACCTCTTTGTTAAACAAATTGCCAATAATGGCATCACCTTGCAAATACCAAATTACACCGATTATCAGGGTAAATACTTGTGGCAGTTGAATGAGAATAGCCGCGTCACGTTCCATGCGATGGGTTCGACGGATAAATTGAAATTTAATCTATCGGGCAGTGCCAACGCCGCGCAAATTGATCCGGTGCTGGCCGGAGATTCGGCATTCTCCGATCAAAATTCACTGCAAGCGGTAACGCTGGATAGCACCTTATCGGATTACTCATCCAACACCGCCTATCTCAGTCATTCCAGCGATTACGCCAGCACCTTGCTGGGGACGGCGGGGGTGTCGAATGTCACGACCAATAACCTGACCTTGCATGAAAAATATAGCGTGAGTCTGGCGGGTGAAAATGATGTGTCATTCGGCGGCGACCTCACCAATTCCGCAACCAACGTGAATGCCAGTTTTAAGAATGCCACTTGCACGCAATTCAATCCCAATTGCACTTTCACCACCGCGCCGCTTTTACAGCTTAACAATAATTTTTCAACCAATCTTTGGGATCTCGCCGCGCAGGACCGCAAACACCTGACACCCGCATTCACCCTAATCGCTGGCGTGCGTTACAACACAGAAAATTACGCCCATAAATCTTATCTCGAACCACGCATCGGCATGGAATGGCAGTGGAGCAAGCAGACGCTGTTCAACGCCGGATTCGGCGAACACAACCAATATCCCACCGCGTTGGAATGGGGGCCGGTGTTCGGCAACCCCAACCTGAATCATCTGCGTTCACAAGACAGCGTGCTTGGCGTGCAGCACAAAGTCGATGCCGATTGGAATTGGAAAGCGGAAACCTATTACAAAAAACTCAGCAACCTCGTCGTCAACGACCCGCTATTCAATTACATCAACACCGCCAGTGGCAAGGCTTACGGTCTGGAGTTGTTGTTGAAAAAAGAAGAAACCGAAAATCTGTCCGGCTGGTTTGTTATCAATCTTGCCCGTTCCGAGCGAACCAACGATGTCACCGGACAATCATTCCGCTATCAATACGACCAGCCAATCAATACCACATTGGTCGGCAATTACAAGCTGAACGATGACATCAAACTGGGCATGAAGTGGGCATACCATTCCGGCACGCCGTACACACCGATTACCGGCACAAATGGCACATATGCCAACGGCGGCCCGGTTCCCGTTTATGCAGCAGTCAACTCCGACACGCTGCCCGTTTATCACCGCCTCGATTTGCGCCTGGATAGAAAAGTGAGTATTTTCGACTGGAAACTAGACAGCTATTTTGAGTTAAACGATGTCTATCAGCGCAAGAATGTTGTCGGCTATAACTACACCGCAAACTTCACCACCCGCACGCCGATTTATTCTTTCGTGTTACCCATCTCGTTCGGTTTGCAGGGCGAGTTTTAGTCGCGAGTTTTACGCTAAAACTACCGTGCCAATCCAGCAACTCAAATGGCCGCTGATTTTTTCCCTGATGCTCCATCTAACCTTGCTGTTCGCATGAAAAGACTCAAAGGTCGTCTAAATATTAAGGCGCGAAAAATCTCCGGCACTTGGTTGTGGGGCGTGGCTAGCGGCTCATTCAGCGGACAACACGAATAGCATCAGAAATATCGCTATGCTCTTATAATAGCCAAGTACGCGCAACCGTTAGGATGCGCGTTTTAGCAACCATGAATCCGGCAAAGGCAACCCGATATGCAAGAAATCTCTGAAGCACT
>JBAVPP010000027.1:0-2245 GCA_049693175.1 Gallionella sp.
CAAAAAAGGCGGGGCATTGCCCCGCCCTCCTAAATCCGACATCCCAAATCCAACATCCTGAGTTTGTTAGTCCATCAACTTGCGTGCTTCAACCACTTGGCCGCGATACGCTTCAAAAATATTGCGCAGGGTGTCCGCCATATTGACGGTTGGTTTCCAGTTCAATTCTTCGCAAGTATTGGTGATTTTAGGCACACGGTTTTGCACGTCTTGATAACCTTTGCCGTAGTACGCGGCAGATGTCGTTTCAACGATTTTTACGTTCTTCGCCGAGGCTTGATATTCGGGAAACTCATGCGCCAGCTTCATCATCATATCTGCCAAATCGCGGATCGAATGATTGTTGCTTGGATTGCCGATGTTGTAGATTTTTCCAGTCGCCACGCCGTCTTTATTTTCGATGATTTTCATCAGCGCGTTGATGCCGTCGTCGATATAAGTGAAGGCGCGTTTTTGCTGGCCGCCATCCACCAGACTGATGTTTTCGCCGCGCACGATGTGACCAAGGAATTGCGTCACCACGCGCGAGCTACCTTCTTTGGCGGTGTGGATGGAATCCAGTCCAGCACCTATCCAGTTGAACGGACGGAACAGCGTGAAGTTCAGACCTTCCATGCCGTAACCCCAGATGACGCGATCCATCAATTGTTTGGAGCAGGAATAAATCCAACGCGGTTTGTTGATCGGGCCGCAAATCAATTCGGATTCGGCCGGATCGAATTCTTCATCGTGGCACATACCGTACACTTCTGAAGTCGATGGGAACACCAGATGTTTGTTGTATTTGACGGCAGCGCGCACGATAGGCAAGTTGGCTTCGAAGTCCAGTTCAAACACGCGCAGCGGTTGTTTGACGTAAGTCGAAGGTGTGGCAATCGCGACCAGTGGCAGAATCACATCGCATTTTTTAACGTGATATTCGACCCATTCTTTATTGATGGTAATGTCGCCCTCAAAGAAATGAAAACGCTCATGGTCTATGATGTCGCTGATGCGATCCGAGCTCATATCCATGCCGTACACTTCCCAGTCGGTGGTATTCAAAATCTTGTTGGACAAATGGTGGCCGATAAAGCCGTTCACGCCGAGTATCAATACTTTTTTCATTGCTTTTCCTTAACGATTAAATTCAAATTTTTCTAAACCAAATTGCGCGGAAAATTCCTGCGCACCCATTTCTATTCCATCCAGCTCAAAACTCAACACGCGCAACACACCCGAAGCGCAGATGGCATAAGCCTTGCCGTCCTTCACATAAAAAGCCGGTGGCTGTTTCCCCGCTGCCGTGCATTTGCTTACCAACGTCTGCAAAATGCGCATGGGTTTGCCCATCAACATCGTTGTCGCACCCGGATACGGCGGCGCGACGGCGCGCACCAAGTTATGAATCTCACGCGCCGACTGCGACCAATCTATCACACCATCTTCGGCTTTGCGTCCGCCAAAATATGCGCCTAAACTCAAGTCCTGTTTTACCGCTGGCGCGCGTCCCGACAACAAATCGGGCAGCACATTATTCAACGCGATTTCCGCCGCGACCGTGACTTTCTGGAACACTTGCAACGCGGTATCATCAGGCAGTATCGGCACAGCTTGTTGCGCCACGATGTCGCCGTTGTCCGGTTTCTCGGTCATGTAATGCAAGGTCGAGCCCGTTTCGGTTTCGCCGCGAATTATCGCCCAATTCACCGGCACACGCCCACGATATTTAGGCAGCAGCGAACCGTGCATGTTCAGCGCGCCGCGTTTGGGAATGTCCAACAATTCTTTTTTCAACATCTCTCGATAGTAGAACGAGAAGAAAAAATCCGGCTGCAACGCGCGTATTTGCGCGACGACTTCCGGCGTATTCGGATTGTCCGGCGTGATGACGGGAATGCCATGCAGTGCCGCTAATTTCGCCACGCTATCGAACCAGATATTTTCTTTGGGATTGTCCTGATGCGTGACCACCAAAGCCACATCCACACCGTGTGCCAGCAACACCGACAGACAACGCACGCCGACATTGTGGTAGGCAAAGACAACTGCTGAGGATTTAGGATTTGGGAGTTGGGATTTAGGAAAACCCGCCACACCTGCATTTGCTTGCGCATGACTCATAGCGCGTCCGCCACTCTGCTTTTAACTAAATCCTCAATCCCAACTCCCAAATCCTGTTTCTCCAATATCGCATCCAGCAAATAGCGCGGTCTATGGCGCACTTGCTGGTAAATACGTCCCACATATTCACCCAACAATCCTA
>JBAVPP010000028.1:0-6228 GCA_049693175.1 Gallionella sp.
CAGGTGATGAAGAATGTCGCGGGTTATGACGTGTCGCGTTTGCTCGCGGGTTCGCTTGGCACGTTGGGTTTGTTGTTGGCTGTGTCTCTGAAAGTTTTGCCCTTGCCAGCGAGTGAGACGACGTTGCGTTTTGAGATGAATGAGCGCGACGCACTGGATGCGATGAATCGCTGGGCGGCGCAACCGCTGTCTTTATCTGCGACGTGCTATCACGATGGTGTGTTGACCGTGCGCTTGTCGGGCGCGTCAGCGGCGGTACGTTCGGTGAGTCAAAAATTGGGCGGTGCAGTCGTCGAAAATGCGGCGGAATTTTGGCGTAGCGTGCGCGAACAACAGCACGAATTTTTCTTGTCGGATAACGCACTCTGGCGTTTGCCTATGCTGTCCACAGCACCTGCTATAGCGGGCAAACAATTGATTGAATGGGGTGGCGCATTGCGCTGGTTGGTGAGCGACGAACCAGCAGAATCGCTGCGCACAAAGGTTGCTGCGTTAGGTGGTCAGGCAACTTTATTTCGTAATTCACAATCGCACGACGCGCCGTTCCATCCGCTTTCGCCCGCGTTGTTGCAAGTGCATCATCGCTTAAAAAAATCCTTCGATCCGCACGGCGTTTTTAATGTCGGGCGGCTGTATGCGGAAATTTAATTCAACACCTTAACTCAAGCCACAGAGACCACAGAGAAAAACATGAACGCTACTTACCATTTGCTCGCTCTCAATTTTTGGAAAACGAAATAATGTGCGACCACATTTTCTCTGTGTCCTCTGTGCTCTCTGTGGCTAAAAGATTTTATGCAAACTAACCTCATCCCCACTTACCAAAACACGCCTGACGGTATCGAAGCCGAATCTATTTTGCGCGCCTGTGTGCATTGCGGATTTTGCACCGCGACTTGTCCGACTTATCAATTGCTGGGCAATGAACTGGATAGTCCGCGCGGTCGCATTTATCTCATCAAGGAGATGCTGGAAGGCGCGCCCGTGACGGACAAAACGCTGTTGCATTTGGATAGATGTTTGACCTGCCGCTCTTGCGAAACCACTTGTCCGTCGGGTGTGCAATATGGTCGGCTGGTGGACATCGGTCGGCATATCGCCGAGCAAAAATCACCACGCAGTATTGCAAACAAAATTCAGCGTGGGCTGTTGCGCGCGGTGTTGCCGCGCCCGCTGATTTTTAATTCCGCGCTGGCGTTGGGGCGCATAGTTAGACCGTTGTTACCGAAAAATTTAGCGAAAAGTATTCCGCTCACACAAGCGATAAAATCGCGTCCTACCATGCGCCATGCTCGCACCATGCTGGTGTTGGAAGGCTGTGTGCAACCGGGTCTCGCACCTGCCACCAATGTCGCGGCGGCGCGGGTGTTGGATAAAGTCGGCATCTCTTTGGTGAGTGCGCCCGCCGCCGGATGTTGCGGCGCGGTGAGCTATCACTTGAACGCGCACGAGGATGGCTTGGACTATATGCGGCGCAACATCGACGCATGGCTACCCTATATCGAACAAGGCGCGGAGGCGGTGGTGATGACTGCCAGCGGTTGCGGGACTATGGTTAGAGAATACGGACATTTGTTGCGCAACGATAAAAACTATGCCGAAAAAGCCGCGCGCATTTCCGCGTTGACGCGCGACTTGAGCGAGATAATCGCCGCTGAAAAAAATAATTTTCTGCGAGTAATAATGCCAGCCGCGCGAGGCACGGTGGCGTTTCACGCGCCATGCACGTTACAGCATGGGCAAAAAATTACGGGTGTGATTGAAGCCATGTTGACGCAAGCGGGTTATGAACTTACGCCGGTTGCCGACAAACATTTGTGCTGCGGTTCGGCGGGTACCTATTCGATTTTGCAAAAAGAGCTGTCGCAACAATTGCTGAAAAACAAATTAGCTGCGTTGCAAAGTGGCTCACCCGCGCAAATTGCCAGCGCCAACATCGGGTGCCAGACGCATCTGCAAAGCGGTACGGACACGCCAGTGCGGCATTGGATAGAGTTATTGGATGATGCATTAGTCGGCTGACAAACCTGAAAGAATCGCACTCGGTAATGTGATATTCTTTTTCACGTTTTTCGTGTGGAGCTTGAGTCCAATGAGCCGTTTATTTTTTTTCATCGCCATCGCGTTCGTTATTTATTTGCTGATTAAATCGTTTCGCAAAAACTCGCCGCAGCAGAATCAAACCGTCACCGAAGATATGGTGCGCTGTTTGCAATGCGGCGTGCATGTGCCAAAAGGCGAGAGCGTGCAAAGCGATGGGCAGAATTTTTGTTGCGCGGCGCACCGTGATGCGTATCGCAAATAGCCTGCTTCGCTAACATGCGATGAGCACTCACGTCAGCAGCGAGCAATACACCGGCGATTTCTGGCGTTCGTTGGGCTATTACAATTTTTACCGGCTCGCACTCGCCATTTTGTTCGTGTTGCTGGGCGGCTTGGCGGGTTCGCGGCTTTCTTTGGCGGCCTACAATTTGCTGCTGTTTTTTTCGGCAAGCGTCTTTTATTTTTTTCTTGTACTGAGTTCGTTCATTCTGTTGCGTATCCGCAAGCCGAAATTTGGCTGGCAATTGGGTTTGCAAGTCGGCGGCGACATTTTGGTGTTGCCGGTGCTGTCGTATGCCAGCGGCGGGATACAAAGCAATATCGGTTTGTTGCTATTGATTTCGCTGGCCGCCGCCGGTCTGATTTCGCGCGGCAGAATTACTTTGTTCTTCGCCGCGATGGCGAGTATTGCGACTTTGTTGATGCAGGGTTACGCGGTGCTGCACGACGATGTGCCCCCCGCGCAATTTGTGCAAGTCGGCTTGCAATGCATGGCGTATTTCGCGGTGGCGTGGATGGCGCACAATCTGGCGAAATATGCCGTGGACAGCCAGTTGTTGGCGCAGCGTCGCGGCAAAGATTTGCTGGGTATGGCGGAAGCCAACCGGCTGGTGATGCGCGATATGCAGGACGGTATATTGGTGGTCGACGAGAACGGCGTGATTGTGCAAATGAATCCGAGTGCCACCCGTTTATTGCATCACGCGCAGGTTGCGGGCGAATCTTTGTCCGCCGCTTTTCCCATGCTGTTCGGGCAATACGCGATATGGAAAATGAACGGCACGACCAGTCGCGACACTTTGCAATTGGATGTGGGTATGCAGGCGCGCTTGCGTTTTGTGGCGGTTGAACGCGATGTGGCGCACGGTGCGGTGATTTTTCTGGAAGATATGCAGCGGGTTCAGGAGGAGGCGCAACAGATCAAGCTCGCCGCGCTGGGACGGCTTACCGCGAACATCGCGCACGAGGTGCGCAATCCCCTGTCCGCAATCAGCTACGCGACCGAGCTGATGCAAGAAGGCGTGGTGGACGCGCAACAGCAGCGTTGGCTAAAAATCGTGTTGGACAACACGCAACGTATCAATCAAATCGTGCACGATGTGATGCAATTGAACCGGCGTGATCGCGCCCAGCCCGAACGCATCGACTTGCATGAGTGGCTGACGGGGTTTATCGACGAGTTCAATCGCGCTGAAAAATTGGAGAGCGGTTTGCCGGTGTTAATTGCATCCGGTGAACAGCCGGTGGATTTTGATCGCGGGCATTTGCGTCAGGTGTTATGGAATCTGTGCGGCAATGCTTTGCGTTACGGTAAGCGCAAGGCAGGCAGTCTGGTGCTGATATTGGGGCGCGAAGGCGAGCTGGTGAGTTTGGATGTGCAAGACGATGGTCCGGGCGTGCCGGCCGAGCAGAGTGCGAGATTGTTTGAACCGTTTTTCACGACATCGAATCAGGGCACGGGGCTGGGACTGTATATCGCCAAAGAGTTGTGCGAAGCAAACAGCGCGCGGCTAAACTATCGTTCGAGATTGGGACATGACGGAGCTTGTTTCCGTATCACTTTTGGGGAGTCGCATGAACACGGCGAATAGCAAAGCGGGCATGATACCGCTGGTTTTATTGGTGGACGACGAACTGGATATTCTTGAGTTGTTGGAAATGACACTGCTCAAAATGGGCTTGCAAGTCGACAAAGCGACCAATGTTCGCCAGGCTTTGGCGAAATTGTCGGAGCGGCATTATGACTTGTGTCTGACGGATATGCGTATGCCGGATGGCGAGGGTTTGCAAATTGTGCAGCACATCACGCAACACAATCTGGATGTGCCTATCGCGGTGATTACCGCGCACGGCAACATGGAAAATGCGGTCAATGTGCTGAAGGCGGGCGCGTTCGATTATTTGGCGAAACCTGTTTCGCTCGAGCAGTTGCGCAGCCTGGTAAAAGCCGCGTTGAGCCTGCCGCAAGCCGCGCCGGGCGGCGACAAAACGCTGTTGGGACATTCGCCCGCCATGCAAAAAGTGCGCGATCTTATTGAGCGGGTCGCGCGCAGCCAAGCACCCGTGCATCTCAGCGGCGAATCGGGCAGCGGCAAGGAGCTGGCGGCACGGCTCATTGTGAAAAGCGGCGCGCGGCGCGATCAGCCGCTGGTCGCGGTGAACTGTGGCGCGATTCCGGAAAATCTGATGGAAAGCGAATTTTTCGGCTATAGAAAAGGCGCGTTCACAGGCGCGGACAAAGACCGCGACGGATTTTTTCAGGCGGCGCACGGCGGGACATTATTCCTCGACGAAGTCGCCGATTTGCCGCTGGCGATGCAGGTAAAACTATTGCGCGTGATACAAGAAAAGCGCGTGCGCAAAGTCGGCGCGACGGGCGAGGATGCGGTCGATGTGCGCATCATTAGTGCCACACACAACGATCTTGCCGAACGTGTCAGACAGGGTAAGTTTCGCCAGGATTTGTTTTACCGCTTGAATGTCATTCCCATTCAGATGCCGCCGCTACGCGAGTTGCGCGAGGATGTGCGCGAAATTGCGCAGCAAATGTTGGCGCGTTTGCGCGGCTCGGCCGCAGTCGAATTTACCGGGGAGGCATTGCAGATGCTGGTCGGATATTCGTTCCCCGGCAATGTGCGCGAACTGGAAAATATCATCGAGCGCGCACTGGCTTTGTGTTCCGGCGGGCGCATCACGGCGCGCGATTTGCAGCTCGCACCGGCTCAAATCGACGTTGTGGATACGGGGGCGCGTAGCGGTAAATACTCCTTGCCTGAGTATCTCGATCAGGTGGAAAAACAAGCCTTGTTGGTGGCACTGGAAAAAACTCGCTTCAATCGCACCGCCGCCGCAAAATTATTGGGATTGACCTTCCGCACTATGCGTTATCGCATGGAAAGGCTGGGTATCAAAGCACCGGAAGGCCAGGATGATGAAGGTTGACGAACACGGCTGGTTGGAGGGAGTGGAACATATTCCCTCGCCCAATTGTGACGACCGCCCAACGCCGGAAATTTTTTTATTGGTGATACACAACATCAGCCTGCCGCCCGATGAATTTGGTGGTGACGGCGTGCGGCAATTGTTTACCAACACGCTGGATACCAATGCGCATCCGTATTATCAAACCCTCGCCGGACTTAACGTGTCCTCGCATTTTTTTATACGCCGCGACGGACACATCATCCAGTTTGTTTCGTGTTTGCAGCGCGCCTGGCATGCCGGTGCGTCGTGCTGGCAGAACAGGCAACGCTGCAATGACTTTTCGATTGGCATAGAGCTGGAAGGCAGTGATACCGTGCCGTTCACGGATGCGCAGTATGTCGCATTGCAAGATTTGACCCCGGCACTTCGTTTTTTCTCCCGCGCTCAATATGCTGCATTACAAGACCTGACCCCGCCGACTTTCGCCATCGCCGGACACAGCGACATCGCGCCGCAACGCAAGACCGATCCGGGTCCATTTTTCGACTGGTTGCGCTATTTAACGAAGCTGGCAGACGAGTGATGCCGCACGTCGGCGAGCGATCTTTGCAGTGTCCATGTGCTTCACCACGCGGCCGATATAAATAGGCCGTTTTTTTTCTTGCAAATTTTTCGTTAGCCACTACAATTAGCTCTGTTGTTCAAAAAAAATACTATATATAGTGGTTTTGTCTTTTTGAGATTAACCAAACATTTTAGGGAGAAGTACATGCTGCAAGCCGCAACCGATAGCGTTTCATCCTCTCCAATACCCACAAAAAACATGTCCGATTCCGTCCTCTCTTCCGTTTCTGCCGCCGTGCAACTCGATCAATATAAAGTCATCCGCCGCAATGGTTCGGTGGTGATGTTCGAGCCATCCAAAATCGTGGTCGCGCTGACCAAGGCGTTCATCGCGGTGAGCGGCGGGCAGGGGGCGGC
>JBAVPP010000029.1:0-1947 GCA_049693175.1 Gallionella sp.
ATCTATTCCGCCTTTGCCTAAAACCATTCGCGACTCAATACGAAGTTTCAATACTAAGCCGCACAACAATGCAAGCTTGCCTCCTGATTTCAGAAACGAACTAGTTGAGACGTTTAGAGAAGATGTCACCCTGCTTTCCAGGTTACTGGATCGAGATTTGACTAACTGGTTGAAATAAAAATTTCGCAAATCACTTGGAACACATAAAAATAAAAGGTGGCTCTACCCTAATGTAGAACACTTGATTTTGGAGAAACAATACAGAATGAAAATTTTTATAATTGCACTGATAACATGCGCATTGCTCATTGAAGTTTTGCGACGAACAGCACAGCATTTGGGCATGATGGACCATCCCGATGAGCGCAAGCAACATGCCCACCCGATTCCAACGGTAGGTGGCGTTGCTATGTTTGCCGCGCTGCTAATCAGCATGCAGCTGTGTTCAGATATAACCCATCAAGAAGCGATATTATTAGCGTGTGCGGCGGCTTTGGTATTGTTGGGCATTTTGGACGACAGGCACAATTTGTCGGTTTCGTTGCGCATGATGATCCAAGTCACCTTGGCCTTAATCGTCATCATAGGCGCGGGTGGCACAATCAGCCAGCTCGGTTCGATATTCGGCATACACCTAAATCTGTATTTACTGGCTTTGCCGTTCAGCTTGATCGCATTCGTCGGTGGCATCAACGCGATGAACATGATAGACGGCGCGGATGGCATGGCAGGAAGTATGGCCTTAATTACCACAGTCGGTGTACTCGTTTTGTACAGCGTTTCCCCGTTGGGGGTATCACCGGACTTGCCGCTAGCCTTGTTGGGCGTGCTATCCGCATTTCTATTTTTTAATGCGCGCGTCCTCATCCAGCGCGCTTGGGTATTCATGGGCGACGCGGGCAGTATGTGGCTGGGACTGGTGGTCGCATGGCTGCTGGCAAAAGTTGCCCAAGGACCGAGCGATCCGTGGGTGGTACTGTGGATGTTCGGCATTCCGCTGATCGACACATTGACCGTGATGTTCCGTCGTATGCGCCGCAAAAAATCGCCCTTCGTTGCCGACCGCACCCATATCCATCACATCTTTGAACATCGCGGCATGAGCACAGGGCGTTCCGTCTTATTGGCGGCGTTAAGCCAGACACTACTCGTCACCATAGGCGTGACGCTGTATTTGCTTGCCGCACCAACCATCATTGTGCTCGGCGGTTTTTTAACCTTGTTTGTAATTTATTACTATGTGATGCGCCATCAATAGTAACGGCTCAAGCGGTTTAGACCCTCAGGCAATTTGAATATTGCAATTGATACTCGCGGTTGTGTATTTCAGAGAAGCACCCTAGAATAACCGCATCAAAACATCATCGCATCACATTGAAGGCCACCATGAGAACCACGCTTGATATCGACAAAGCTGTGCTGGATGCTGCAAAAGAGTTAGCTAGGAGTCAGAACGTGTCCACAGGTCAGGTCGTTTCTAACCTATTGCGCAAGGTGCTTACCGGTCAATCTGGTCATGTTGCCACTCCGACAAAAGCGACTAAAGGGCATTCATTTGTCGCGGGCTTTCGCCCTTTTTCAACGGGTCAAGAAATCGTCACCAACGAAGCGGTCAATCATTTTCGCGAATCTGAAGGCATCTAGTGCGCGCGCTGTTAGATGTAAACATACTCATCGCCCTGCTGGATGGCAGCCATATTCACCACCGCATGGTTACTAGTTGGCTAGCACACAATCTGGGTGCAGGATGGGCATCCAGCCCGATTACGCAAAACGGGTGTATTCGCATCATGTCCCAACCGGGTTATCCCAACTCCGTCCCGGCAGCACAAGTGGCCGAGCGTCTATCCGAAGCAACACAGCATCCGTCTCATCAGTTTTGGGCTGACACGTTCAGCTTATTGCAACCGGGCAGTTTGGAGTGGGACAAAATCTTGAGTTCTAGGC
>JBAVPP010000030.1:0-2299 GCA_049693175.1 Gallionella sp.
AGTTTCAGCCGCGTGCCTAGTTCTATCAATACTTCTTGGAAGGGCTTTCATTCGCCGGTCGGCGGTAACACGGGAATACGCACCGCATCCACCGGCCCGTCAAATTCAGAAATCGGTCTATCCAACATCGACATCACATCGTGGCGTTCGAGATACGTCGTATCCGGCAAAATCAAATCAGCGAACGCGGTGGTCTCGGAATGAAACGCATCGCACACCACAATATTAGGGATTTTATACGTGCCATCTTCTTCCTTGTCGGTGAGCATTTTGCGCACCTCGGAAGTGTTCATGCTGGAGTTCCACGCCATGTTCGCCATGAACAACAACAGCGTGTCTATCTTGTACGGATCGCCGCGCCAAGCGTTGGTAATGACGTTGTGCATCATGCCGTGTACCGACAGCGGATATTCCCATGAGAACGCTTTGTCGATACGCACCGGCGTGCCATCGGCATTGACGAATAAATCATCCGGGTCGGACGGCCAGCCCAGCGGCATCCCATCCAGCGGCGTGTTCGGTTGCACGGCGCGCGGGTCGTTCGGTGTGCGTGCGCAAGGTGGAATCGGACGCGGGAACGGAGCTTTGTGACGGAAGCCGCCGGGTCTATCTATCGTGCCTAACAGCGTCATCAAAATCGACAACGCGCGTATGGTTTGAAAGCCGTTGGAATGCGCAGCGAGACCACGCATCGCATGGAAGGAAACCGGGTTGCCGGTGACGGTATCGTGTTCTTTGCCCCATGAATCCGTCCAGGCAATCGGCAATTCGATTTTCTGGTCGCGCGCGGTAATGCCCATCTCGTGAGCCAAGCGGCGTATGGTGTCGGCAGAGATGCCAGTGATTTGCGCAGCCCATTCCGGCGTGTAATCTTGGACGCGATCTTGCAACAACTGGAACGCGGGTTTGACCACAACGCCGTCTGCCAATTTGAATTCACCCAACAGGAATGGATCCGCACCTTCGGTGTGCGTAATGACAGGTTTGTTGGTGTTTATATCCCACCACAATTTATTTTGTGGATCGTAGCAACCTTCTTCTTGTGGCACTTCGGTGCGCACAAACATACCGAACTCATCATGCGCGGCATCGAGGTTTACCAACTGTCCAGAGTTGGTATAACGCACCAAAAATTCGCGGTCGTATAAACCCAGCGCGATGAGTTCATGGATCAACGCCAACATCAGCGCGCCGTCTGTGCCGGGGCGTATCGGCACCCATTCATCGGCAATCGCGGAATAGCCGGTGAGCACCGGGTTGATGGAAATAAATCGCCCGCCTTCGCGCTTGAATTTGGACAGCGCGACCTTCATCGGATTGGAGTGATGATCTTCCGCCGTGCCTATCATGATAAACAGCTTGGAGCGTTCCAAATCCGGGCCGCCGAATTCCCAGAACGAGCCGCCTATGGTGTAGATCATGCCCGCCGCCATGTTCACCGAACAAAAGCCGCCGTGCGCCGCATAGTTGGGCGTGCCAAACTGGCGCGCGAACATGCCGGTCAAGGCTTGCATCTGATCACGTCCGGTGAACAGCGCGAATTTTTTCGGATCGGTGGCGCGGATTTTTCCCAATCTATCCGCCAGCAAAGTGAAGGTTTCTTCCCAAGAAATTTCTTCAAAAATTCCCGCACCGCGTTCCGTGCCTGGTTTACGACGCAGCGGCTTGGTCAGTCGCGCGGGAGAATATTGTTTCATAATTCCCGACGAACCTTTTGCGCAAATCACGCCATTGTTCAGCGGATGATTCGGATTGCCGTCGATATAGCGCACCTCGCCGTTGCGCAAATGCACGCGTATACCGCAGCGGCAGGCACACATATAGCAAGTCGTGTTTTTGACTTCGGTCTTCGCATCCGCGACTGGCGGGGCGAATGGATCGTGCAATGGAGTCGATGACATGTGTTTTTTGAAATAGATTTAGTTGTAATTATCGTGGCAAGCCAGTCCCAGTGGAATAGTCGGCTTTTTAGGTGCGCAAGTATGCAGACCGTAGCACGCAGCTTCCATAGCCGTGATGAGGGGGGTGTAACATAACCCGTTAGGGTATAAGTCCATCAACCCATGAGGGGTATCGCGCAATGACCAATCATACTCTAGTGTGCCGAAACTGAAATTCCACAAGCAACTTGACCGAATTAGGGAGGCAAGTATGGCATTGGTAAACCCGCACGGCGGGGTCGCGTTAAACCCGCTGTTATTGCAGGGTGAAGATTTAATCGCTGAAACAAAACGTGCTCACTCTTATCAAAAAATAACGGTGAGTTCGCGCGAAAAAGGCGACATCATCATGCTGGGCA
>JBAVPP010000031.1:0-4109 GCA_049693175.1 Gallionella sp.
CTTCGCCATTTCAAACATAATGCCGTCTTTGGCAACCGGTTCAAGACCGCCGGTATCGACGATTAAATAAGGGCGTTCGCCCACTCTGCCGCGCCCGTAATGGCGGTCGCGCGTCAACCCCGGCTGATCGGCAACCAGTGCGTCGCGACTGCGCGTGAGACGATTGAATAAAGTGGACTTGCCCACATTTGGACGACCAACTAATACGAGTGTGGGCAACATCAGAGAACCCCTAACAATCTACCGCGCGATTCGATAGCTGCGTTGTGCCGTGCTCGCTCCTCGCCTACCTGTTCAGTATGTCTCGCTCGCTGCGCGCGGCACGTCTTGCTCTCAAACCGCTCGCTACGATTTTTATGGGTTCTCATCTCAATCTTTCTAATTTTTTAATGCAGCGTTATCGAATACAAACTGCCTTTGTGCGTTTGCACCAGCAGCCCGTCGTCAAGCTCTTGCGGCGCAACGGTGATCGGGCTGCCGTCGAGTTTGATTCGCGCCACCAGATGACCGTCTTCACGGCTCATGCCGTGCAAATAACTTTCAGCATCACCAACCACCACAAAATCGGAAAACGTGTAAGGCGTGGTGGTATCGCGCAACGCCAGTTCTTCGTTTTTCCACAAGGAACTGCCGCTGGTTTTATCCAAGTCCATCACCACGCCGCGCACGTCGGTGAGATACAAATATTTGCGCAACAGCATCATGCCTTTGTCGCTGGAAATATCGCGATTCCACAGCGGGTTTCCCTGTGCCGCATCGAAGCAGGCGGCGTGTCCCTGAAAGGCAATGGCACACGCTTGCTCGTCATCCACCACCACGTTGCTGGTGATGTCGCTGATACGATCCAACTCGGTGTTACCGCGCGGTTGCGACACGGCGTTCTCCCACACCAGGCCGCCTGTTTTAAGATCCAGCGCGACAATTTTCCCGGCCGCGAAACCCGCGTAAACCAGACCGCGCTGAATCGCGACACTGGCGAAACTGCGCACCACCAAGGGCGGCGTGACGCGATCATAAACCCACAGACGCTTGCCATCTTTGGCATCCAAGCCGGTGATGCGACTGTCGCCGGTGCGCACCACCACCACGCCGTCATCGACCTGCGGCACACTTAAAATCTCGCTGGAAACTTTGCTTTTCCATAACACTTTGCCGCTCGCGTCATACGCCAGCACATCGCCCTTTTCACCGCCGACCACCCACATCTGCTCGTCGCCACCCACGCCGCCGGACACAGTCATGCCTGTGTTCACCTGCCACAGAACCTTGCCGGTATTGCGATCCAGCGCGCTCAACACACCTTTGGCAGACGCGCCGACTATCATCGT
The DNA here is from genome assembly GCA_049693175.1 of Gallionella sp. Taxonomy (GTDB): domain Bacteria; phylum Pseudomonadota; class Gammaproteobacteria; order Burkholderiales; family Gallionellaceae; genus Gallionella. The sequence continues at coordinate 1,329 of JBAVPP010000031.1, forward strand.
TTTACCGACGGCGGGATGCAAAACATACACACCCGCATCGCCCAAATTCGCCTGCCAACGCACGGCAAAATTCGCTGTCTGCTTGAACTCTGTCAGCGGTGTCGGTTGCGGCCCTGTGGTTTTTGTGCTGGAACACGCGGCCAAAACCAGCGCGGTGAATATCAGAGATAGGCGACGCAACATCATTTAGTGTTCCCTAAATCGTCTATTTTCATTTGTATGAGTTGACGATAAGTATTTTTCGCATCGGTCTTGTCAAATGCCTGCTGGTAAGCGGCGCGCGCCTCATCGTTCTTGCCTTGCGCGCTCAACACATCGCCGCGCAAATCGGCATACAAACCATCGAATGCGGCAGGATGGGTCGCGTCCAAATTTTTCATTGCGTCGGCATAATTCTTTTCATCCAAGAACAATGCCGCCAGACGCAAATGCGCCACGTCTTTCATGGTCGCTTCCGAGGCATGATCCAACACCCATTGCAACTGGGTCTTGGCTTGTGGAACGGCACTGCCCTGAATATTGATTTGTGCGGCTATCATTGCGGCGCGTGCCGCGTAAATCGTGCCCGAATATCTGTCCATCACGGCAGCCGCCGCATCATTGACGCGCTTGGCATCGTGGGTCATCAACTGTTCGGTGAACTGGTCGTACAAAGAGGCCGCCTCGGCCGCTTGTTTGGTTTGATAATAGTGCCAGCCGCGCCAGCCGCCACCCGCCACAGCAACGGTCAGCAGCACAGCCAAAATCCAGTTGCTATTTTCTTTCCACCACGCCTTTAAGCCTTCGAGTTGTTCCTGTTCCTGCAAATCCAATGCTGCCATTTTTAACTCCTACTTGATAAATTGTTTGATGGTCGCGTTGAGTGCCGCAGCGTCCACTTTTATTTGCTCACCGCCTTGCATAGGCTTCACACTCACCTGATTTTCGCGCGCCTCGTCGTCACCGATTACCACTGAAACGAGCGCGCCACTGGCATCGGCTTTTTTCATTTGCGACTTAAAACTGCCGCCGCCGCAATGCATCACCACGCGCAGATTTGCGTCGCGCAATTGTTCGGACACACGGCTCGCCAGCGCGGATGCCAACTCGCCTTGATGCACCACATACACATCGACATTCGGCTTGGGCAACGCCATGCCATCGTCTTGCAACAACGCCAACAGGCGTTCCACGCCCATCGCAAAACCCATCGCCGGCGCGGCTTTGCCGCCGATTTGTTCGACCAAACCATCGTAACGTCCACCCGCGCAGATTGTGCCTTGCGCGCCGAGCCGTGTGGTCACCCACTCGAACACGGTGCGATTGTAATAGTCCAAGCCGCGCACCAAACGCGGATTGATTTCAAACGCCACACCATGCGCGGTCAATGTCGCCTGCACCGCCGCAAAATGTTGCAACGCTTCCTCATCCAACTCGTCCATCAACTTGGGCGCGCCCGCAATCAACTCTTGCATCGCCGGATTTTTGCTGTCCAAAATGCGTAGCGGATTAGTGTTCAAACGACGCTTGGCATCGTCATCCATCAGCGACACATGCTGCTCGAAATACGCAATCAATTTGGCGCGATGACGCAGCCGCGATTCGGTATCGCCCAAAGTATTCAACTGCAAAGTCACCTCGCGCAGACCGAGTTTTTTCCACAGCCGCGCGCACATCAAAATCTGTTCCGCATCAATGTCCGGTCCTGCAAAACCCAATGCCTCGACACCGATTTGATGGAACTGGCGATAGCGACCTTTTTGCGGACGTTCATGGCGGAACATCTGCCCGCTGTAATACAAACGCTGCGGCGCGTTATACAGCAAATTGTGCTGCAACACGGCGCGCACACAGGATGCCGTGCCTTCGGGGCGCAAGGTCAACTGGTCGCCATTCAAACTATCTTCAAAGCTGTACATTTCTTTTTCGACGATGTCGGTCACTTCACCGATGGCGCGTTTGAACAGCGAAGTCGGCTCGACCAGCGGCATACGGATGTTGCGATAACCGTAGCTATCCAGCCAATCGCGCACGATGTTCTCAAACCACAGCCACAGCCCCGCCTCGTCCGGCAAAATATCATTCATGCCTTTGACGGCTTGTAAGGTTTCGTTACTCATCACTCGAACTTATTGGTTAACCACTTGAATAGGAATCTGACGCGCAAGTTTGGGCGAACTCGCTGTGCGCGCCGGATATTTCTTCGCCACATAGTCATCCACCAGTTTGGTAAACTCGGCGGAAATATTTTCACCGCGCAGCGTCACGGCTTTTTCACCGTCGATATACACCGGCGCGGCTGGGCTTTCGCCCGTACCCGGCAAACTGATGCCGATATTCGCCAATTTACTTTCGCCCGGGCCGTTGACCACGCACCCCATCACCGCCACCGTCATGTTTTCCACGCCATCGTATTGCGCGCGCCACACCGGCATTTGCTCGCGCAAATGATTCTGGATGCTGAGTGCCAACTCTTGGAAAAACACGCTGGTAGTGCGCCCGCAACCGGGACATGCGGTGACCATAGGCGAAAAGGCACGCAAGCCCATGGTCTGCAAAATCTCTTGTCCGACGATGACTTCTTGGGTGCGCGAACCGTTCGGTTCGGGCGTTAAAGAAATGCGTATGGTGTCGCCGATACCTTCTTGCAACAGCACGGCCAGCGCGGCAGTCGAAGCCACGATGCCTTTCGAGCCCATGCCCGCTTCGGTCAAGCCCAGATGCAGCGCGTAATCGCATTGCGCGCTCAAAGCGCGATACACAGAAATCAAATCTTGCACGTCGCTGACCTTGCACGACAAC
>JBAVPP010000032.1:0-4183 GCA_049693175.1 Gallionella sp.
ACGCTGAACACATCCTGCGGCAAAGGAATGCGGTGGCGCAATTGCATGGGGGTGATGAGCTCGATGCGCTGGCGCAAATTGACATCCGAGCTGGCGGGATTGGCATCCCACACCGGCATTTCGCCGAGCAAAATTCGGTCGATATGAGTAAGGTGCAAGCTGGTTTTTTTCAGATAAAAATTGAAGCGGCGTTGCATTCCGGTATCGAAATAACGTCCGCCGTGATAGCAGAAATTCGACAAGCGCGAGTCACGCAACAAGTTCTCCGCCCCAGCCAAAATATCCACACCGCGCTTCGCCAAACTGTGCGGACAGGAAAAATGTTGCGCCACATAATCCGCCAATTCATTGCGGTGCGCACGCATCAAATCGGCCGGCTCGAAATAAAGATGCGGACGCACATGCGTGTCCATCGCCCACTCGCAAGCCGCATGGGTCAAGATAGGAATATTGCCCCACATTTTTTCGTGCGCGGGAACGAAATGATTATGCGCAATCACGTCCACCAAGAGATGGCTGACAAAGCCCAGCGACAAGGCATATTCCTCGTCGCTTTGCGCATCATCCAATAATTTTCGCGCGCGCTGCCAATGATGGGTACTGGAAAACGGTTCACCCCAGGAATGCTCGCTCAACAAGGCCAGATCAGGCAGACACGCCCCCGCCAACACCAGCTTGGGAAAGGCTTTGATGGCGCGGCGATAACGCGCGTCGGTGAGCGGCACAGCCCATAGCAACAACTGCGCAAAATACACATGCGTGTACAAACCCCACGCATTGGCATCCGCACTCCACAACATCAGAGGAATCAGCCAACGCCAGTGTTTGAGCAAATATCGCATACCGCATACTGTCGTTCACGGGTGCAAACATTTGATGACAAAGAAATGATTTTTTTATGACACGAAGGCTCTGCCGAGCCTGTGTATGAGAACGCCTTACAGCTCGCCAAGCTGCATGTTAATGCCCAGCTCTTTCCAACGTTTCGCTTCCTCGTGCAAGGCAGTTTCGCTGAGTGGATTTTGCAGCAGCCATCCCGCGCTCAACTCCAAATGGAATTTGATGCCGCTAAAATGTCCCCGCATCTCCGGCATGGCAACATCGCTACGGTTGCGATAAAACAAAATCGCCAGACGCAATGCCATGACTTGCGCCAGATCATGTGTCTCATAAATTTGGCCGCGCAATTTTTCTAAGCCGCCGCGCTGCGCCAAAGCAAGCAGACTCAAACGATGTTGCTGCTTTTTTGAAAAGCCCGGCATATCGGCATTTTCGAGTATGTAGGCCGAATGTTTGTGATAAGCGTTGTGCGCGACGCTGATGCCAATCTCGTGCAATTGCGCCGCCCAATTTAATGAGCGCATCGCTTCCTCGTCAATCGCTTCGCCAATGAACTGGCGCGCCAGCATGTCCGCCAAACCCGCGACTCGATTGGCTTGCCGGGCATCCAAGTGATAACGGCGAATAAATTGTTGCACCGTGACATCGCGTATATCGTTGTCGTGGGCACGTCCCCAAAGGTCGTACAACACACCTTCGCGCAACGCACCCTGAGCGGGTTGCATATTGAAAATTCCCAATTCGCAAAATGCCGCATACATGATGGAAAAGCCGCCCGCGAAAGCATGTAAGCGGTCAGGTTTTAGACCAGGCAAATTCAAGCGTTGCACATCGCCGATTCTGAGCATATAGGCACGCAACTGCTCCAAGACTTCACGCGTGATGCCGTTATCGCTAAAACCGTTTTGTTCCAGCACTTCATACAACATGCGCGCCGTGCCGGATGAACCAAGTGCTTCGCTCCACTGGCCGCGATAATCCGCAACAATTGTTTGCAACTCGCTGCGCGCCGCGAGTTCCGCCTGCTTGAGATTGTGTTTGGTGATTTTTCCATCGGCAAAAAACCGCGCGCTAAAACTGACGCAGCCCATGTAGAGGCTTTCCAAATGTATCGGTGTCAAACCATTGCCGATGATGAATTCCGTCGAACCGCCGCCTATGTCCATCACTAAACGATTATGAGTCGATGGGGGCAAACCATGCGCCACACCGAGATAAATCAGACGCGCTTCTTCGCGCCCCGCGATGACTTCGATCGGAAATCCCAGCGCGCGTTCGGCTTGCGGAATAAAGTCGGCGGCATTTTTTGCCACGCGCAAGGAGTTTGTGCCGACCGCTCTCACCGCCTCTGGCGGCAAGCCGCGCAAGCGTTCCGCAAAACGCGACAAGGCTTTCAAAGCGCGCTCTTGCGCAGGCACATCGAGATGTTCGTCTGCCGTCAGCCCCGCCGCCAATCGCACCGATTCGCGCAAGCCGTCCAGCATATAAAACTGGTCGCCTTCGACACGGGCGATTTGCAAACGAAAACTATTGGAGCCGAGATCGACTGCGGCCAGCAAAGACTGTGATTGCACTAGCTTTGAACTTCGCGTTCGATTTCATCCACGGTGATGTGGCGCACGTCGCGCCCCTTCACCATGTAGATCACATACTCCGCCATATTTTGTGCATGGTCACCGATGCGCTCGATGGCTTTTGCGATGAACAAAATTTCCAACGCGGTGGAAATCGTGCGCGGATCTTCCATCATAAAAGTGATGAGATAACGCATGATGCTGCGGAACTCATCGTCCACTTGCTCATCCTGACGAACCACCTGTGCCGCCATCACCACATCCAATCGCGCAAACGCGTCCAGTGCCTTGCGCAACATATCGACCGCAATCTCGGAGGCGTGTTTGATTTCGTGATAACGCGGAATCGCCAGCACATTTTTTTGCGACAACATTTTTGCCATGCGCGCGATTTTTTCCGCCTCGTCGCCGATGCGCTCCAAATCGGTGATGGTTTTCACCACGGTCATAATCAAGCGCAGGTCGCCGGCAGTCGGTTGGCGGCGCGCGATCATCTGGCTGCAAGCCTCGTCGATCTTGACCTCCATCGCATTGACGCGATGATCTTCCTCGACCACACGATTCATCAAGCCGACATCACCGCTCACCAGAGATTCAATCGCGCTCTTAATCTGGCTTTCGACCAATCCGCCCATTTGCAACACACTGGCGCGTATCGCTTCCAGCTCGGTGTCAAACTGTTTGGAAATGTGGTCATTATTTGGCATGGCAGTCCCTTAAATTTAAAACAATCTGTCAGCTTGCGAGTTGAATATTAAAATTTGATGACAAGCCCGCAGTGAATTTTTCAGCACGAAGGCTAGTTACAACGGCTTATGCCGTCATTGTCTTTACACCTTCGGGCGTACCCAGCAACAACACATCCGCCGGACGACGCGCAAATAAACCATTCGTCACCACACCGGCGATATGATCCAGCGCGGACTCCAACTCCACCGGGTTCAATATCTGCAATCCTTGCACATCCAAAATAATATTACCATTATCTGTTTTGAAACCCTCGCGCAAAACCGGATGCCCGCCCAGCGCGACCAGTTGACGTGCCACCGAACTGCGCGCCATCGGAATGACTTCGATAGGCAACGGGAACTTGCCCAGCACATCCACCAATTTGCTGCTGTCGCATACGCAAATAAATTTCTTGCTCGCACCGGCGACAATTTTTTCGCGCGTCAACGCGCCGCCGCCGCCCTTGAGCATGTGCAGATGGCGGGTAATCTCATCCGCACCATCCACATACACCGGCAAATTTCCGGCATCATTCAGCGATAACACCTCGATACCGTGGCTTTGCAACCGTTTAGCAGAAGCCTCGGAACTTGCCACCGCGCCGTTGATTTTATTTTTAATCTTCGCCAACTCGTCAATAAAAAAATTGGCGGTAGAACCCGTACCCACACCCACGATGCAACCGGCTGGCACATATTCGATTGCAGCTTTAGCCACCGCACGCTTCAAATCATCTTGACTCAACATATCCTCACTCGCTTTCCTCTGTTAATTTTTTTGTGCCCAGATTATTGCAGGAATTCGCCAACTTGGGGAAACACCTTGCAAGTTGAGGCTCGCAATCGAAACCCGAATAAGGTCAACTTTCTTTACGCTTATCCAAGCACAGGCATATCAAATTCAGCTTATATTCAAAGCATAGAATTTTTGCTTCTTAATGCTACAATCACAGGATTATGTCCTTAGCCTTAGTCGGGATACTCACTTCAGAACACCTAAAAATGATGCAAAATTTTCGCTCCATCCCCTTTAACGGGGGA
>JBAVPP010000033.1:0-7713 GCA_049693175.1 Gallionella sp.
AAAATCTGGTACGCGTGAGCAATATTCCGCTGGTGTTCAAAGCGCATTCCATGCCGGAGCAACCTGCCAACACCAAGGTCACACTGGGTGTGGGTGAAATCGATTTGATCGATTTGAATTTGCACACACGCTTTATTTCTGCCGAGTTGCCCGTCGTTGTTCCGGCGGAGGAAGCGGCTTGCTAAAGCGTTTGCACATAAGCGTCCTGACGGCCGCGATGTTGGGTTCTATCGCGTTCCACGCGTTCGCGCTGTGGGGAGTCGCGCTAGTGTTGCCCGACCCCAGAAATATGTTGGATACGCATCAACCCTTGCAGGTGGTGTTGGTCAACAGCAAATCCAAAACCAAACCGCTCAAAGCCGACGCACTAGCGCAGGCTAATCTGGACGGCGGCGGTAATACCGAACAAGACCGGCAAGCCAAAACACCGCTGCCAACCTTGCAGGACGATCCGACTTTCACACCTGAACAAAAGACCAAGAGCGTCGCCGCACTGGAACAAGAAACTCAAAAACTGCTGACCCAACTCAAGAATGATCGAACGCTGGCGCAACCCGATCTCAAAAAACTTTCCGCACAACCCGCCGATGAGGGTGACGATTTGATGCAAAAAAGTCTGGAGATTATTCGTCTGGAAGCGCAGATCAACAAAAACCACGAAGCCTATCAGCGTATGCCCAGACGCACTTTCATCGGTGCGCGCACGCAGGAATATCGCTTTGCGCAATACATCGAAGATTGGCGCGTCAAAGTCGAACGCTTGGGCAATTTGAACTATCCCGAACAAGCACGCCGCGAACAAATTTACGGCAAATTGCAACTCAGTGTATCCATCAAAGCCGATGGCAATATTGAGAATATTGAAGTCAGTCGCTCATCCGGCAAACCCATATTGGATGCCGCCGCGATGCGCATCGTCAAACTCGCCGCGCCTTATCCGCCCTTGCCTGCCGACATACGCCGCGACACCGACATACTCACCATCACGCGCACCTGGACTTTCACTGCGGCGGACAAACTGGAAAGCGAATAAACCTGTCGCAATCTGTCCGATGCAAGCCGACAGATTGCGGCACATTTTGTTTTACGAAATAATGCGCACCTCGCGTTGCGGGTAGGGGATTTCAATGCCCGCTTGCTTAAATTTGCGCCAGATTTCCAAATTGATTTCCGAGCACAAACCCATCTGTCCTTCTTCGGGATCATTGATCCAAATTCCCATCTCCAAATTGATACCGCTATCGGCAAACGACTTTAGAAAAACGTTGGGTTCGGGATGCGCCAGCACGCGCGGCTGCTTGCTGGCGGCTTGTTGCATGATAGACATCGCCTGTTCCAGATCGCTCTGGTAACTGACTTGTATGGGAATCGCAACGCGCACCTCGCGGTTGGTGTAAGAGTGATTGATGACGGTTGAACTAACCAGCGTTTCGTTCGGGATAATGGCTTCCGTACCGTCATTGCTTTGCAATACCAAATAGCGCGTGGTCAATTGCGTCACCTTGCCGAAACGCCCATCCACCGTCAGCACGTCACCGGGATGGATGGAGCGGTCGATTAGAATAATAAATCCACTCACATAGTTGCTGGCAATTTTCTGCAAACCGAAACCGATGCCGACTCCCAACGCGCCGCCGAAAACGGACAACACGGTGATGTCGATTCCCGCCAACGGCAGCGCGATTAAAATGCCGATTACCACCAGTACCGCGCGTATCAGTTTCGACAGCACCACGCGCAAATTCATATCCAAACCTTGCGCGGCCATCACTTTTTGTTCCAGCATTTGCCCCAACCACATGGATACCAGCATGGTGACAAGGATGGACAATATGCCGCTCACAATGATAAGCAAAGAGATGCGCTGTTTGCCCACGTTGAAACTCAGGTAATCCATTGCCTCTATGAGTTCGGGAAGCACGCCCGTCAGGTGCAATGCAAACCCGCCCCAAATAATCAGGACGACCAATCTTTCAGAGCCATGCAACCATTTACTCGGTGAAAAAAGCTGGCGCAAGGTATACACGACGAGACGAATCGAGACCAGCGCGAACAGCAGTGGCACAACAATATTCAACACGTTGACCGAGTGCCAATTTTTCAGGACGGTTCTGCCGACCAAAACCGCCAACAAGGACAACACCGGAAAAGCAACGCGCGACAGGCCGCCCGCGCCTATCTTGGACACGCTCTGCGCGCCGGAAAACTTGCCCAGCATCCAGCGGCTCGCGCCCCAGCCGAATAGCAGGCCGCCGGCCAGCACCGCAAGCTGCCAGAGGATGGTGGTTTGTTCTAAATCCAGCAGTAAATCGGCAAGCAGGTTATGTGCGCTACTGGGCATTCGTTAAATCCATGTTGGTGAACCTTGCATCAGGCAATGTCTTCCACAAACAGCGTGGCATATTCCATTTTTTCAAACTGGTCGAGTGGCATGGGCTTGCCGAACAAATAACCCTGAAAAGCATAACACCCGTTGCGTTCCAGAAAATCACGCTGCGCCAGCGTTTCAACGCCCTCAGCCAACACATCCAGCCCCAATGCCTGGGCCATCGCGATAATCGTCACCGCAATGGTCGCATCGTTCGGGTCGGTCGCTATATCGCGCACGAAAGACTGGTCGATTTTAAGCTGGTGCAACGGCAATTTTTTGAGATAGGCAAGCGACGAATATCCGGTACCAAAATCATCCAGCGATAGCCGCACGCCGAGCTTCTTGAGTGCCTCCATTTTAACGATGATGCCGGAAATATTTTGCAGCATCGAGCTTTCCGTGATTTCCAGTTTAAGCCGTTCCGGCTTTGCGCCCGTCTCATCAAAAAGCCGGCTGATTCTTTCCACAAAATCCGCACGGCGGAATTGTTTTTCGCTGACGTTGACCGCCAGACATAAACGCGACAATTGCGGATGGTCTTGCCAGGCTTGAAGTTGTTGCATAACCGACTTTAATATCCATTCGCCTATGGGAACGATGAGCCCGGTTTCCTCGGCCAGGGGAATGAACTCACTGGGATAAACTGTGCCGCGCGCCGGATGATTCCAACGCAGTAAAACTTCCGCGCCCACCGGCTGATTGTGCCGATCCATTTGCACTTGGTAATACAATTCCAATTCACCTTCGCGCTCCGCCGCACGGATTAAATCTTCTTTCAACAGCGTGCGTGTTTCAAGGTCGTTTTGCACCACCGGATCAAAGAACCGATACACCCCGCGCCCCGCCGACTTGGCTTGATACATCGCGCTGTCGGCATGTTTCAACAAGTTGTCCACGCTCTCTCGATAACCGCTGAACAAGCTGATGCCTATGCTGCTACTGGTGTGATATTCATAGCCATTCAAATCGTAAGGATACGACAACAAATTCCTGATTTTTTCCGCCACCAGCTCCGCCTGGCGTATCGCCTGGTCTGGGTTGTCACTGAGCGATTCCAACACCACCACGAACTCATCCCCACCTTGGCGCGCCACGCTGTCGCCCTTGCGCAATGCCGCCTGCAAGCGACTGGACACTTCCAGCAGCAGCAAATCGCCCACATCATGTCCGCGCGTATCGTTAAGCGATTTGAAGTGGTCCAGATCGAGGAACAGCACCGCGCCGTGGGTCTTGGCATGTTCACTCATTGCCACCGCGTGTTTTAATCTGTCCATCAGCAAACGCCGGTTCGGCAGCTTAGTCAGCGGGTCGTAGTACGCCAGTTGGTTAATCTCATATTCGTCCAATTTTTTCCGGGTGATGTCGTGGCATAAACCCATCATGCGCTCCGCTTTGCCCTGCGCATCCAAAAGAACTTTGAAAAATATTTCGATGTGGCGAGTCTGCCCTTCCGGCAGGATGACGCGGAATTCAAAATTGAAATCCACCGCCGCGAGTATGCCCTGATAGATACTGCCGCGCACCCGTTCTCTATCTTCAGGATGCAAGGTGTCGTCGAAATTGCCATACTCGATCAAATAATCATCCTGCGCGGGAAAGCCGTGCAACTCGCAGCCGCGATGATCGAAAACCATATGGCTTTCGACAATATCAAAATCCACCACGCCCATTTTTGCCGCCGATGTCGCCAACGAAAGTCGCTCCACCATCAGCTTCATTTTTCGCGCGGATTCGTTGCGCGACTGAATATCGCGCGCGATGCCATAAACCAGACCGTCATCCAAAACACTATTGGCAGTCAGCTCCAATATCACGCGCATTTCGTCTTTGCGTTTAAGGCGAATTTCCACCGACACCTGATTTTTTTGTTCGATCAACTCCAAAAAATGGCGTTCATAAATATCACGCCACTCCTCCGGAACCAGTTCAAAAAATGACTGTTCCAGCAACGCTTCATTGCTATATCCCAATAAATTTACCGCCGCTTGATTGACGTACTTCAGCACGCCCTGATAATCGGTCACGAATATCGCGTCGGGCAAAATGTCCATCAGATTTTGGTGTCGCCGCTCGATATGCGCCCGCGCAACTTGACTCTCCAGCATGACGCGCCGTTCTTGCACCACTTTTTCCTGATTTTTTAAGCGGAGCGGCGCGTGCCGTCTCCGCAATAAAAAAATACCAAACGGAACCAACACCACGAAACTGATTAAATAAAACGGCCAGATTGTGTTTATAGTCGTCTCCATCCGCTTTAGAGTTTGCCCAGCGTCACCAGATTGACCGCAAACAAGGTAAGTTGTTTGCTGTTTTCCAACTCAAGTTTTCGCTTGATATTCGCTTTATGTGCTTCTATGGTTTTGACGCTGCGCGCGAGTTGTTCCGCGATTTCGCCTGTTCCCAAACCCATGCCAACCAGATGCAGCACTTCCAGTTCGCTGGGGGTCAGACTGCCGATTGAAGAGTCGTCGGACTTGCCGTTGCCGGTTTTTTGCAACATGCGGGCGCGCATGTCTTCGCTGATATACCGACCGCCAGCCAGCACTTGCCGTATCGCTTTGAGCAGCTCTCCGGTAGCGGTCTGTTTCATCAAATAGCCGCGCCCGCCCGCTTTCAAAACAGGCTCGGCATAAATCGTCTCGGCATGCATGGACAACACCAATATGGGCAATTCTGGGAATTCCAATTGAAATCTGCGCATCATTTCCAGACCGGTAAATCCGTCCAGCGTCATATCCACGATAGCAAGGTCATGCGGGCAATCACGGTTCGCCTGAAGAGCCGATTCAATCTGATCGACTTTGCAACAGGATTGCATATCGGGTTCGCAATTGATCAGCATACTCATGCCTTCACGCACCATAGGATGATCGTCCACGATGATGATTTTGCTTTTCTTAATCGTGCCGGATTGCATACCGATTTGCATCCTTAAAGTTGAATGGTGATATGTGTGCCGCCCTCGCGGCGCGATGCGATTTGCAGCGTCGCGCCGATCAAATCGGCGCGATAGCGCATGGAGCGCAAACCCAGTCCGGCATTGGGTGCAACGAGCTTGCTATCAAAGCCGACACCATTGTCCGATATTTCCATCACCAAGGCGTAGGGCGAACACGACATGCGTAAATCAATGTGTGTGGCATGTCCGTGCCGAATCGCGTTATTCACCGCCTCTTGGGTAATACGGAACAAATGCACCGCCACCTCCTGATCATCCATGCGGCAATTTTTATCCGCCGAAAAAACGCAGCGCACACTATAGACGGTCTCGACGTGTACCGCGAATTTCTCCATCATCTGATATAGCCCATGCTCCTTGATTTCTTCGGGCGACAGACCATGTGACAAACTGCGTGTTTTGGAAATCGCCTGATTCAGCATCTGCGTCACGCGCTCGGCATCCGCCGATTCATGCCCGCTGTCTCTGAGTTTTTTCGTCAGCACTTGCATCATAAATGCCGTGCCGGTCAGGTGCTGCCCCAAATCATCATGCAGCTCGCGTCCGATACGCTGTTGCGTTTCCTCGCTGATACTGTAGAGCTTGCGTTCCGCCTCTCCGGCACGCTGAACCGCCGACATCGCGACATTTTCGGCATGTTTGCGCGCGGCGATTTGATTGAGGAGCAAATAGCAAAAAGTCGTGTATATGGTGAGGCTGGAAATGAATTGCCAAGTGAACTGCCACCACTGAACCTCGGCTGGCAATAACTGGTATTTCACATAAGCCTTCCCCACCGTGACAAAAATTGCCAAGGTATAGGTGGCGCGGCTATCGGTGTACTTCGCCGCCAGATATAGCGACCACAAATAGAACACGCCGAACGGCACATACGGGCCGGTCGAAATATCGCCGTAAAACAGCAACACTTGTATCGTCAAAATGGCGACGATTAGGGTAGCTCTGGGCAAAGCAAAAATCACGCGATCTATGCTTTGCATCAGGCCACTTCCCTTGATGGCGACAGCCGCGACCTCAGACATAAACTCTCCTTAAAACATCCAGAAACAAAATTCCCGCGCATTTTAATGCACGCCCGCAAATCTCACCCGCCTGCCGTATTAGTAAGTTCCCCGATGGTACAAAAACAATGCATCAGGCAAAGTAGCCAGCATAGAAAAGGAGCAATGACATTATGCATTTGCTAAGTTTTCAGGCTAGGAATAATTCGCACATGGAACAAGATTTGACGACTATGCATGATACCGGAGAAGCGCGCATAGAGCGTATCAATGCCATGCTAAACACCTCCCAACACCAGCCGGTGCAAACGACCGTATCGGCATCCGCCATATACAATTTGAGATATGAGCTGACCGCTATACACGCGTATTTTTTGAATGAAGCCCAGGCAAAAAATATCGATTTTACGGTTTCCATCGCGGATGACATGCCCGTGGCATTTTGGGATATGGAAAGCCTGCGCGCACAGGTTTTCAACACGCTTTTATCCAATGCGATTTGCCACACACCCGCCGGCGGAAAAGTCGCGTTAATAGCCGAAAAGTATGATGACTATAACCTGCTACTCAGAATAGGCGACACAGGCTCCGGCTTATCTGCCACGGCAGTTCGCAGCAGTTTGTTCCTGCGCCATCAAAAGTCCGGCACGGGGCTGGGCTACGCGCTGTCGGGCATTGCGGCTCACCGGGACGCTGCGCCTGACCGATACGCGGGAGTGGGCCACTGTATTTGAAATCAAACTCCCGCTGTATACCTTGTGCATACAGTAACGATAGTTCGCATGACATATTTTAACGCACTGAATTCAGAACACTGAAATCAATGCCCCCACGAATTAGTAATTTCCCCTATGGCGTAAAACTATCCGGTCAGGCAAAGTCCATGCTATCAAAATGGAGTGTTTTATTATATGTCATTGACTATGTCTGGTTCTCAACCTCGATACGTCGCTCAAGTTATGCAAAGTAAGACTGGCTATAGCGATCAAACACGCCGCACGAATGATGCGTCAACTTTGCGTAAATTCTGTTCCGGGAGTCACAATGTGCAAGCTGCTGCAATTTACGATTTAGCTGTTCAGATTACTCAAATCAAAGACAGTTTTATGCCTCAAGCGCAGGCAAAAAACATTGATCTTTCACTTGCCATAGACCGTGAAATTCCAGTGGCTTACTGGGACATGTCCAGCTTACGCGACGAAGTCTTTAATGTCCTGCTGGGCAAGGCGATCAGCCATACGTCGGCAGGCGGAAAAATCGCGCTCTCTATGCACTCGCTCGACAACTACACAATGTCGATCAAAATCAGTTGCTCCGCAGCGAACGTCAACCCTGGCAATAATTTTGCACTGTGCGGACATGATCTGAACGGCGCACTGTTG